>JBKJNS010000357.1:0-7765 GCA_046593455.1 Chitinophagales bacterium
TGTTTTTGAAAATAAAGTAACACTTTCGACCCATGTAACAGGAACTGGTGATTTAAAAGGGGAAAACGAATTCCAGCAAATTGATTTTACGATCAACCATCATGGCCTCAACATTTCTAATCCGATTTCAGAAATAAAAGTTTTACTGCTTCAGAATTTCAGGTGGGATAATGCCCTGAGCAATTTACAGCCGCAATTTGTGAAGCCAGAACAGCTAGAATATTTTTCGGCAAATTCACAGTTCGAAGCCGGAAAAGAATTCAGAACTTTTGATACACGCACCTTAAAATACCGCACGGGTCGCGTGCAATCAATCGAAGAGAAAAGCAATAAGATTATTGTGAATTTAGTACCGGATGAAATTCGAAACAAGCAACAATATTTTTACTCCCATGATAATAATGGAAAATTTATTCCCGGTATTCTGGATTACTTTGATCAGGATGCTCAGCCCGATTATGTTTATGTTCACTTTTCATTGCCGGTTGATTATCCTATTAGCAAAGGGAGAATTTATTTGATCGGGCAATTCAACGGATGGCAAATTGATAATGATTATGAAATGAAATACAATTCACAATCTTTGCAGTATGAAGCATCTTTATATTTAAAGCAAGGAAATTATGACTACCTCTATTATTTCGTTTCAAGTGAAGATGAAAATAAGTCAGATGCTTTGTTGCTTGAAGGAAGCGATCATGAAACGGAAAACACTTATCAATTGCTGGTTTATTACAAACCATTCGGAAGCAGAAATGATCAGGTGATTGGGTACAAAGCAACTGACACTTACAATCATTGAAAAGAAATCGCCACCGCTCTTGCAATATTTTTTTACAAAATCGGTGGCAATAGTTATTTAAAATTCAAATGCTAAACCTGCCGAGAATGGATAGACAATGGGGCCTGTTCCATCTTGTAACAATTCAGATAAACTATAATTGACATATAAATTTGCCCATCCATAACCTAATCTCGTTGTTACTCCATAGCGAAATCTGTTCAGATTAAAATCATCATGCGCCTTTGCTTTATCATTTGAGGTACTCTTGGTTTTTGTATGCGCACCAATCAAGTATTCTCCAAATCCACCTGCACTTATATGAAAAGATTTACTGAAGTTGCCGGGGTTTGACTCATAACGGAAAGTAACCGGAATCCCAATATACTCGCTTGACAGTTTGTTCTTTTTAAGAGGCGAATCACTTGTATAAAAGTCTACAGAATCAATTTTGGGGATCAGCACTTCGTCGGTATTGTACTTGTAAGAGTTGAGTTCAAAATATACTCCGTATGCAAACCATAAATGATGATCAATCAAATTAACCCGCTGATCAAATGCATGAATATTAACTACCCATGATTTTCCGGGATTGGGTTCCATTGGCTGATACGGAGGAGGAAGTTTGGAATTGAAATCCTTAGCGAAATAATTATTTAACCCAATATCCAATTGCAGAAATTTGGTAACAAGATTCGCAGGTTCGATATAGTCATCTTCGCTAATATTTTCCTGGTCATTCTTATAAATCTGAACATGATCTTCTTCGCCATTCTCACCTTCATGAACAATAATATTCCATTTACCAACACGAACTTCGGTTGAATCATTGTTAGCTCCAATATCAATTCCTCCTGGATATTCTTCCATTGGTGGTTCAGTAGCCGCATCAAAAGATGAAGTATCAAACGCTGACCAGTCTTCATTCTTCATTTGAGCATTCAATTGTTTAAGTGAATCTTTCAACAACTGCATCTGGCGATCCATATCAACTTTAAACTGCTCCATTTGCTTTTTAAATTCTTCTTGCTGCTGCCCTGTCATTCCTGATTGTGCATTCACAAGTAAAGGGAACACAAAAATTAAAATCAAAATTATTTTTTTCATGGGAAGGAAATTGTTTTTGTTGTTATTTTTTAAAATCATTTAAATTTTTACTTCTTTTCTTAAAGAATTTGTGAGAGAAATTAAATTTTTCACCGGTGATCGATAAATTAACAGGCAATTTCTTTTTGTCGCTGTTAAATGCATTTGCACTATTTAAGTAACTTCCTCTTCCGCTAAGCTTTAATAACTCACTTCCAATTTGTGCAGCAACACTTTTTATCTCCTTTGAATTAGAATGCTCAGCCACTACTTCAAAAACCGGATCATACTTCTCAATGTATTTTGCTTTTCTAACTCTTGGCTGAAAGTTGATATAATTCATTCCATCAGTCGATAACTTATTCATTTCACCTTCATTAAAAGTTAAATCCAAAACATCATTATTTTTTACACCCGGCATTGTTGATGCAACCAACCTGTTTTGCTTATGATGCTTAATTACTTTTTTATCAGTGGCTGAAAAACTTTTAACACTTGCCGTTGGTGAATCAACCCGAGCAACAATAGAATTTGAATTGTTTGATTGTTGGTTTGGAATTATAACATTATTGGTATCGGTTATTTCAACTTCTGCAGTTGAAGGCAGGTTCGTTGAGTAAATAAAATTCAAGCCGCCTAAGTAAACCACAATTAAAAGGGAAGCCGCAATTGCAGCAACACTTGCAATACGAATGTAGATGGGTATTATTCTAACCTCTTTCTTCTTCAAAGAATTCTTATCAGGAAAAACAATTGACTCATCTGCAACAAGAACCGATGATTTGTAGAACTCTAATTCTTTTTTCAAAGAAGGATTTGAGGAAACAACTTGATTCACCTTCTTAACTTCAGCAGTATTCAAATCTTGTTCAATGTATCGAACAAACAACTCATCATAATTAATTTCAGACTGCTTCATTTCATTCTTAAATGGGAACTTAACCGATTCATCAGGTAATAAAACAGCAGACTTAAAAGCATCTAATTCAGCTTTAAGAGAGGGATTATTTTGAATAAACAATAACAACTCATCTTGCTCTGCTTTGGTTAAATCTCCCTCTGCCTCTCTAAAAAAATATTCCTCGTAGTTAATCAGATTAATCATCAAATAGCATTTTCTGTTTTTACTAAATAATTTTTCAATGCTTGCCTTGCTCTAAAAATGTAAACTTTTACTTGCGATTCATTCAATCCTGTGATCTCACCAATCTCTTCGTAATTATATCCTTCATAATCTCTTAAGAGAACAACAGTTTGCTGCAACTCGGGTAACTTTTTTAATCCTTCATCAAGCGCTTCGCGAGCTCCGGTGTATTGATAATTGTTTCCCTGTATTTGATTATGGTCGTCACTTAACTCTTCATTAAATTTTTTCTTTCTAAACTGATCAATCATGTTGTGATATGCAACTGTAAAAAGATAAGATCTGCTTTTCTCGAACGAAATGGATTCATAATTTTTCCATAGAATCAGGAAAGCATTTTGAACCACATCCTGCGCATCGTCTCTGTTTCGCATATTTTTTACAATAAAGCGATATACGCGATCTGCGAATTGCTCAACACTTTGATTGTATTCCTTAACAGTCATGGGTACAGCGCTCTTATGTTTAGAAAGTTACAACCAAACTATAAACCACACCCAATTTTGCTTGTAATATTTTTTTCATTCCCCTTCCCTTTTTAAATTCAAATTTATTTGGTTCCCTTAATCTTGCAGTTTTCTCTTTCAAGTTTCTCCTGCACAAGTTGGCTCAAATTTATAGATGAAGGTATTTTCATCTCTTGTGTTTGAGTTTGTAAAATGTCCAATTCTAAAGATTGAACCATTACAAATTCATTTGAAGGAACTAATTTTTCGTCGGTGGATTTAGCGGAAGCTGAATTAATCAATAAGCCAAAAATGAAGGCGAGTGATATTGGAATTATTCTGTACATAATATTTTGTTTTTGTATAAGAGTATGACGGCTCTGCAAAACCAAAAGTTACAGCAGCATTAAAAATAAATCGCTGAATAAGGAAAGTTGATAAAAAATAAAGTACCTAAAAAGAAAAATCCCTTTCGCATTTCGAAAGGGATTTTAAAAATAGTTTGAATTGAAGCTTAACTATTCAGCAACTACTTCAAATGCTACTTCAACATTTACATCTTTATGCAGTTGAATATTTGCTTTGTATTCACCCACCATACTCAAGTCTTCAGGCAGCGTGATTTTCTTTCTGTCAACAGAAATATTTGATTGCTTTTTAATTGCATGTGAAAGCTGAATGGTGGTTACGCTACCAAATATTTTGCCGCTGGTTCCGGTTTTAGCTCCTATGCGATAAGTTGTTCCTTTCAAAACATCAACAACTTTCACAATCTCCTTAAGCATTTTTTCTTCGCGTCGATCATTCTGCTTATTTCGCTCTTCCAACATTTTCTTTTGCGCATCATCAGCAGGCACTGCCATTTTATTCGGGAGCAGGTAATTGCGGGCATAGCCTGCTCTTACTTTTACCAATTCACTTTCATTGCCAAGCTTAGCAACATCTTGTAATAATATTACTTCCATTTTGTTTTTACTTTAAGAGGTCAGTTACGTAAGGAATAAGAGCGAGGTGTCTTGCACGTTTAATTGCCTGACCAACCTTGCGCTGATATTTTAAAGAATTTCCACTTAAACGGCGTGGGAGAATTTTACCTTGTTCGTTAATGAAGTTGAGTAAAAACTCTGTTTCTTTATAATCAATGTACTTAATATTATATTTTTTAAACCGGCAGAATTTTTTAGGCCGCTTTACCATTTTCTGAGCGGTAAGGTATTTTATGTCTTTACTTTTTTTATCGTATGCCATTTTTTTGAGTCGTTAGGTTTGAGGAACAGCTAATGTTTCGGGTTTCTTTTCTACAATCTTGTTTTTTCCAACAAGTCCTTTACGGCGTTTATCATTGTATTCAATCGCATATTTATCAAGCGATACTGTTAACCACCTCATAATATTTTCGTTTCGCTTAAATTCAATCTCAAGCTTCTGGATTAATGATCCTTCACCGGCGAACTCCATAATAAAATAGATTCCGTTCGATTTACCTTCAATTGGGTAAGCTAACTGGCGTAGGCCCCAGTGGCGTTCTTCTACTATGGTGCAACCTGCATCGGTCACCATTTTGGTGTACTTCGTGAGTTCTCTTTTCACATCATCATCGGACAAAAGCGGCGAAAAGATGATCACGGTTTCATAATGATTGGGCATTGAGTTGTTTTCTGTTGTTTATTTTATTTTTAGGGACGGCAAAGATAATCAAGTAAATGAAACGGGCAAATGAAGGTTTAATCAATTTGATTTTTAAAACCACCATCCCAACTTAATATTGAAAAGTCCTTTGGGCTCCTCTTCAGAAATAGCATAGGTTGCAGTAATGGCCGCAAGTGAAAAGGGAGAAATGAAAATTCCGCCACCATAGCCGGTATGAATTTTATTTGATTGTTCACCATCATCCCAAACTCTTCCATTGTCAAGTAATCCGATAATGCCGAAATCACCAGGGAAAATGTAAGCATTGAAGTGAAATAAGCGTAACCGCAGTTCGAAATTGTTGTAGAATGAAGATCTTCCTGCAAAGCGTTCTCCCAAATATCCCCTCACGTTTTCATTTGTTCTTCCGCCAATAATATTTGCCTGATAGAATTCATAGCCTCGAATACTATCATTGTTATCAAGGTCATAGTTAGTGCCTCCACCGAAGCGAGTTGCAATGGTAAGTATGGGGGTGCCCTTGCTATTACGCAAAAAATAATAGAGAGAAACATGACCACGAATGAATGCAAAGTTGACCGTATTATCTTCGATCTGCTTCAAGTATCCGGTATTGAGGAGGAATCTTGCACCGAATTTACGAACGCGACCAAAGGATGGAGGATTAAAATAGAATTGCGTGTTTGCACCGAGATAATGTTTTCGCGAAATATTGTCTGCTGTTAGATCAGGAAAATCTGATAAGAAATTGGAATCTGCAGTTTCAACCACGTTCGCTTGCTGGTATATTGGACCAAAGAGAAAACGAACTCCGTATTGCACGCCGGTTTCTAAGGCAGGAAACAGAACGATTTGGTTGATACGAAGACGATATAGGTTCTTATCTTTAATCAATTCGGTGTTGTTTCCAAATCCGAAAAAATTGTAACGGAAATTTGGCGCCTGAACTTTAGCAAAAATGTTAAGGTCTAATTTTCCTACTACATCAGTGAAATCTCCGACATATAGAAAATTAAATGCTCCCGTATTTAGCGCTACGTCAAAACTCAAATCATGCTTGGATGCATACGGTGCGCTATTGTAGCACGGCTTGTGTCTTTCACATGGTCCCTTCTTGAACCCGTAAGTTATTCTTGATACTCCGGCTCCGATAAAAAGCCCGTCATCTGTGCTAAATCCGAAATTTGGATAGAATAAGTTGGAGTTGTAATCATAGTTTTTCGTTGAGTAGATGTTGAAAACAGTGTCATTAGTAGTTCTGTTTTTCCCTTCACTTCCCAAACTCAAATAGTTTCCTTCCTTAGTATCATAAACACGGGTGCGTTTTCCAAATCCACCCACCTTCGATTGATCAACTATCGAATCATTTCCTTCGCCGCCAACAATTCTTAATAATGAATTGTCCGAAGATTTTCCTTCCAAATGAAAAACATCATTTGAATTTAATCCATAGAGCTGAATTTGTTTTGTTTCTGATGCAGTAAAAGTGCGATGGTAAAAAACATTTCCTTTCGATCCGTTCTTGTATTCGTAAACTGAGATATCAGTTGTGTTTGGTGCTATACGTTTTACTTCAAAATAATCTTGTTTGTTAGTCCCCACAATGTTGACGTTCTCTGCAAGAAATTCATATTGCTTGTCGGCAATAAGCGGCAGATTGTTTCTTCTTGACTTTAATGTTTTTATAATCTGAGGAGCCGAAAGCTTGTAAATGGTATCGGGCAAAACTCTGAATGCATTTTCAATTTCTTCGTCAGAAATAATCATTAATAAGCTGTCAGCCATATCAAGCCAATCGCGCCTCGTCATTTGTGTAAGCAGCTTCCGATCAAGGTATCTTGCATTGAAATTAAACCATTTTACATTTAATGGCATTGGGCGAAAGCGCTGCATTTTACGGGTTGCAGCAACATTTATACTTGCAATTGTTGGGAGTACTCCATCGAAGTCGAAGAATGCCTGATCACGGTCGCGCGGGATAGGGCGAAACATTTTAATACTGTCAGTCGGCTTAAATTGAGCCCATAACCATTGATCTTCATGGCGGTCCCAGTCGCCAATCATCATATCAAACAATCGTGAACGGAGCAAGAATTTTTCATCAACATAGTTGTCGGCATTCTTATGAAGGGCATCATAAACTTCCCATGTATCCTTCACTTTCGTAAAACCACTAAGCCCTTCCTCAACGTTAGCATTGCTTAGCGTGCGTTCTTCAAACATCACCATTCTGTTTTTAAAATCGTTTCTGAATGAGTCAAGCAGAGGATCATCAGGAACATACAGCACACGCGGATTGGAGTGATAAATGTTAGCGGCTATGGAAAGTGGAGCAACCACCAAAAAGGCATAAGGATGCGATGCTGAAATTTGATCCTGAATCACGTCGGTCACTATGGTGTTTTGAAATATTGACGCTACCGTCTTCGATGGATCTTTATCAATGGTTCGAATTACATATTGGTTGCTATCGGCACTCATTAAGCGCAATGATTTTGTTTGAAGACCGCCGCCTTTTTTTATTGGTGTTAGGCCGCCCTTCATGTGTTCAAGATCGAGATAGTTAACAGTGATTGGTGCCGACCACAAGTTGCGATAGTGTGTACCTAAAATAATTTTCCCAAAAAGCTGCGCCTTATATTTATCACTGGCGGCTAT
>JBKJNS010000507.1:0-2512 GCA_046593455.1 Chitinophagales bacterium
CAGGTCTCGATCCGAAAACCAGTCTTGTCATTGATGAACTGATCCATGACATTACCGTAGAAAAAAACATCACGACGATCATCAATACGCATGATATGAATTCGGTGATGGAGATCGGGGATAATATTATCCTGATCCATGAAGGCCAGCTGGCGTGGGAAGGCAACAAGGATGAGGTGCTCACTTCTCAGAATGAAACCCTCCAGAGTTTTGTGTTTGCGTCTCCTTTCCTGCAAAAGGTGAGGCATCTGCACGCGGGTTGATCAAAGTAAGAGTGCCCGGGGAGGGACTCGAACCCTCACATCCTATTGGACACATGCCCCTCAAACATGCCTGTCTACCAATTTCAGCACCCGGGGGGGTGGGAGGGCGAAGATAAACGAAAAGATAAAATCCCGAAACTTATCTCCTGCACAACAAAGTTTCGTGCGAATAAAAAATATTTTTTTCTAGAAATCATATTAGAAATTCCCTGAATATATAATGCATTATAAAAAGCAACTATATGATTGAAATCTTCATAATGGAACCGGAATGGTTTTTGTCATGCTGAATATGCATACGGCAACTCATGGATCATATGGCAGATTCTGATATCTTTAGCCTTCCGGCGATCAAAAGAACCATTAAAGATTTTTCTATATATAGAAACTAATCATAGGTCCTGATCGTTACATAATCATCATCTAATGCATACTCCGGAGTGTAAACTCTGCAGCATAAAAATGTAGTTTTCTTATTTTGAGACCTTAGTCGAAAAAGCCTGACCAAATGTGTGTTCGGGCTTTTCGGCATTTAGGGGGGTAGTTAATAACTAATAGTTAATAACTAATAGTTATAAGTCAATAGCTATAAACTCCAAGTTTTTTGTTTATCGCTTCTTTAATGTAGGTGTACGTTGTTTAAGTGTATTTATGGATGACACTAGCATTTTTATGAGTTCCAAACATGTAAGATGCAGCAAGTTGAATGTGTCTTCTTTTAAATACCCTCCTCTGTAGAGGAGCAGGAGCCAATACTCTGTTTCGTTTGCTTCTTTTACGGCAACAGTAAATTTGTTGATATAGTCAGCATGACTTGCTGCAAATTCTGCCTCTCGTAAAAGAGCGCCAATCGATGTTCCACTCCGAAGGATTTGTTTACTTAAAACATATTCCTTAGAAGCCTGAAGTTCTTGAGCAGATTGAATAATTGAAAGTGCAAAATCAAAACTTTTTTCAAGCAGTGGAGAATCTTTCATAACCTGTAAATTTTCAATGGTGAAGTAATGATTTAAAAATAAAACCTTCGTATCTTCTACGCAAGACTCTGCAAACCCTTTTTTACCTATTACCTATTACCTATTAGTTATTAGTTAATAACTATTAACTATTACCTATTAACTATTAACTTTTAACTATTAACTCAGATGCCCGATTTCATTCACCTACACAACCACACACACTACTCACTTCTGGATGGTGCTTCCCGTATTCCTGCGATGATGGATAAGGCCGTTGCAGATGGTCAGAAAGGAATTGCGATCACGGATCACGGCAATATGTTTGGTGCTTTTGAATTTGTATCAGAAGCAAAAAAGAGAAATCTAAAAGCACTTGTAGGATGTGAATTCTATCTCGTTCAGGATCGGCACCGCAGACAGTTTCAAACCTCGAAAGGAGAATGTGACAATAGGTATCATCAACTCCTGCTGGCGAAAGATCAGAAAGGTTATGAAAATCTTTCGAAGTTATGTTCAATGGGTTTCATAGAAGGCATGTATAGTGGATTTCCAAGAATCGATCGTGAACTATTACTTCAGTATCATGAAGGTCTCATCGCTACGAGTTGTTGCATAGGTGCAGAAATTCCACAAACTATTCTTAGTGGCGATCTTGAAAAAGCGGAGGCGAGTCTGAAATGGTGGCTAAATATTTTCGGTGAAGATTTTTATATTGAATTGCAACGACATCGGGGTCTTGACAATATCGATGATTGCGGCATGAGCCAGGAAAATGTCAACCAGGTCCTGATCGGATTTGCAAAAAAGTACAATGTCAAGATCATCGCTACGAATGACGCCCATTACATCAATGAAAATGACGCCCGTGCACATGACATTTTACTCTGTGTAAATACAGGAAAAAAAATGTCAGACCAGGGACGGTTTCAATTTCCCAGCAATGATTTTTATTTCAAGACACAGCAGGAAATGAATTTTCTGTTTGCAGATATTCCGCATGCCATTGATAATACTAATGAGATTTTTGACAAGATCACAGCCCCTAATTTATCGAGAGATGTGCTGTTACCAAACTTTCCTGTCCCGGTCGGATATGATGACCAGGCAAAGTTTCTGCGGCATCTGGTGTATGAAGGTGCGAAACACCGATATAAAGAAATTACAAAAGAAGTAAGCGACCGGATCGATTGGGAGCTGAGCGTAATTGATACGATGAATTTCAACGGCTATTTCCTGATTGTGCAGGATTTTATACGGGCAGCCAGAAATATGGATGTTAGTGTTGGTCCT
>JBKJNS010000004.1:0-4833 GCA_046593455.1 Chitinophagales bacterium
TCGATCGGCTTTGTCACCAGTTAATCGAGAACCACAAGGATTTTTCTCAAACTATTTTATTAGGCATTCAACCACGAGGAGTTTATTTTAGTGATCGCCTTCAAAAGCGTTTGAAAGAAATTACGGGAAGTGAAATTAGCTATGGATTAATTGATCCCACTTTTTACCGCGACGATTTTAGAACTTCCGAAAAGCAACTCACACCCAAAATCACAGCCATCCCTTTTTCTACTGAAGGGAAAAAAATAGTACTGGTTGATGATGTGCTGTATTCCGGCAGAACAATAAGAGCAGCACTGGATGCATTGCTTGATTTTGGAAGACCTTCAAAAGTTGAATTGCTGGTTTTAATTGACAGAAGATTCAGCAGAGAATTGCCAATACAACCTGACTACACAGGCAAATCAATTGATTCATTAACATCGGAAAAAGTTCAAGTGAAATGGTCGCAAACGAATGGCGACGATAGTATTTGGATGGTACCTGCAAAACCTGAAGAAGCATGAGTGAACTGAGTGTTAAACATTTGCTGGGAATAAAATATCTTACACGTGAAGACATTGAACTCATCTTCACTACTGCAGATCAGTTTAAAGAAGTATTGAGCCGGCCCATAAAAAAAGTTCCTTCATTGCGAGATACCACTGTTGTAAATCTCTTTTTCGAAAATTCAACACGCACCAGAATCTCATTTGAACTGGCAGAAAAAAGATTGAGTGCCGATATCATAAATTTTTCTGCTTCTGCCTCTTCAATCAAAAAAGGTGAGACACTCATTGATACAGTAAAAAATATTCTGGCAATGAAGGTGGATATGATTGTGATGCGCCACCCATGTGCAGGTGCACCGGTTTTTCTTTCAAAACATATTGATGCAAGCATCATCAATGCGGGCGATGGCACGCACGAACATCCAACGCAAGCTTTGCTCGATGCATTTTCTATAAGAGAAAGATTAGGAAGTGTAGAAGGAAAAAAAGTTGCCATCATTGGTGACATCAGGCACTCGCGAGTTGCACTCTCAAATATTTTTTGCTTGAAGAAATTGGGCGCCGAAGTAATGGTAGCGGGCCCGCCAACTCTAATTCCTAACTACATTGAAACACTTGGAGTTAAAGTGGAATATGATGTGAACAAAGCACTGCAATGGTGCGATGTTGCAAATCTTTTGCGCATTCAATTAGAAAGACAAGAGATTCAATATTTCCCTTCACTAAGAGAGTACTCACTTTTTTACGGCATCAATAAAAGAATGCTTGATGGTTTGGGAAAGGAAATATTGATTATGCATCCTGGTCCTATTAATCGTGGTGTTGAAGTAACAAGCGATGCAGCAGATTCCAATCACTCTATTATTCTCGATCAGGTTGAGAATGGTGTTGCAGTTCGAATGGCCGTGCTCTATTTATTAAGTGGCCGAAAAACAGATTGATGTTTTGAATCTAAGTGCGATGGCCTGATTTTATTTTTGCTTTTTTCCCCATGAATAATTTTAAGTTAGCAAGAACATTTACTCTTTACAAAAACTTTTTTTATTAATGTTAGATGGTTTAATTTGCACGCTACAAAAAGAACAGTTAATGGAAAAAACTTCTACACTCAATCATCGACTTAAAAATTATTCATTGATGGCCGGCTCTATATTGGCATCAAACGTTGCGGCAAATGCACAAGTGTTTTATAAAGATTTGAAACCCGATGTTGAATTAGGGGGAGTGGTGGATGCAAATTTTCCTGACATATATACGCATGATCTTGATTTGAACAACGATGGAAATTTTGATTTTAAAATTTCACTTACAAATTATGGGGTAGATACCCAAGCACCGGGTTATAATTTTAAAGAAGGAATTGACGGTGACTTTAATATTGGCAACAACGTAATTTTTTCTTACACCATTGAATATGCTCCATGGCCTATTAAGTTCAATTGTAACAATGAGGTGCCGTTCAGCTATTACCAGTACGGAGCGCACTTTGTAAATATTGGCTATCAGTTCGGTGCTCAAATAGGAGCAGGTAACTGGAAGAATGTAGTGGATAAGTATCTCGGAGTAAAATTTAAAGCAGGCGATGGATTGCATTATGGTTGGGTGCGATTAGATGTGAATACCGCCGCTAATAATATTCCTAATATTATTATTAAGAGCTGGGCTTATGAAGGTGTTCCAAATAAAAAGATTACTGTTTGCGATACCATTGGATTTGGTGTGGGAATAAATGAACTTGAGAGTGCTGAGAATCAATTAATATTTTTCCCCAACCCTTCAAATGGAAAATGCAATATCAATTTAAGCAAAGGAATCACCGGCGATGTAGAACTGCTGATTGTTGATGCATTAGGAAGAAAAATGTTGAACACCACCATTTATGTAAGCGGCGATCAAACTGAACTGCCTTTCGATTTTTCTGAACTTTTACCGGGATTATATTTCATTCATTTGAAAACAGAGCATGATTCTTTTGATGGTAAATGGGTGAAAAATTAATTTGGTAACAAAGCAGCAATTTCAATTTCTCTATTTTCGTCTAATATATTTTCCCTACTTATTATTTCAGTGTATTTTTAATTTTCAATCACCTTCACATTTTTAACTAATAACAAAAAACACAAACAACTTACCATGAAAAAACTATTTACCTTGTTTTTGTCAGCCGTAATAATTTGTTGCAGCATCAATTTATTTGCGCAGCGCGGCTCACAACACTTATCAGGAGTTGATGCCGCAAAAATTTATAAAGGCGCATCAAAAATTACCATTAGTTCAAAACGAAATACTATTTCGTCAATTCAACTTTTGCCCGATCAAAATATTCCAACAGAAAGATCGAAGCAGTGGTTGAAGAATGATGTGTTGAAAGTTCCGGCAGAAATTGATTTGATACAATACAATCAGTTCAATGACAAGATTGGCTTTTCCCATGTTCGCTATCGGGAGCATTACAAAGGAGTGCCTGTTGAATATGGAGTTTATTACGTTCACAATCGCGGAGGAAAAGTAGTTTCTGCCAATGGTGAATGGTACAACGGAATTAATATTTCAACCACACCAAAAAATACTTCGCAGAAAGCTTATGAAGCAGCATGTAACAACATGAATGCAAAAGTTTGGTGGCATGAAGAAGAAGAAACCGATAATAATAAACTAATGATTCTGCCTGTTGAAGGCCAATTCAAATTAATTTATAAATGCGATGTTTCTTCATGGGAACCGCGTAATCGTGAGTGGGTTTATGTAGATGCAACAGATGGTTCAATTGTAAAAACAGAAAGCCGCATTCATGAAACCGATGTTGAAGGAACAGCCGTAACCGCATACTGCGGAGTAAAGCCAATTATTTGTGATAGTTTTCAATCAGGCACTTACCGATTACACGATTATTCAAGAGGCGCAGGGGTTGAAACATTTAATGTTTCGGAACCAAATGATTTTACTTCTATTACAAAAGACTGGGACTACTTTGGAGGTTTTGATATTTATGCTTTAGATGCACATTTTGGTGCTGAAGCCACCTACGACTACTACTATGATAATTATGGTTGGAGTTCTGTTGACGGCGCAGGTACGCAGAAGTTAAAAAGTTTGGTACATGCTGGTGGAGGTATCAATGCTTTTTGGGATGGAACATATATGAGCTATCTCGATGGCGATGCATCGATGGGAGTTACACCACTTACTTCACTTGAAGTTTGCGGTCATGAATTAACCCATGGTGTTACTGAACATTCCTCAGCTTTGGTTTATTCATGCGAGAGTGGTGGCATCAATGAATCCATGAGTGACATTTTTGGTTGCACCGTCCGCTTTCTTTATACTACATACGGCACCTGGTATTTAGGAGATCAATTCAATTACTTAATTCGCAACATGAGTAACCCAAATGAATTCAGCAATCCTGATTGTTACGATGGTACTTACTGGAGCAATTGTCCTGAAGTTCATAGCGGAAGTGGCGTTGGAAATTTCTGGTACTACTTATTGAGTGATGGTGGTAGTGGTGTTAATGATGTTGGTAATAGTTATTTTGTTGAAGGTCTTGGTTTGGTTGATGCAGGTGCAATTGCATTTCGTTCCAATACAGTTTACTTAACACCCAATTCTGAATATGCAGATTTATATGATCAAGCAGTTTTATCGGCTCAGGATTTATTTGGAGGTTGCTCAAATCAAGCAGTGCAAACTGCGAATGCAGGTTACGCTGTAAATATTGGCGGGCCTTTTCAAGATGCTGTGACAGCAATTTTTTCTCCCTCACAAAAACAGTTTTGCAGCTTGCCGGCAACTGTTGATTTTAACAATGGAAGTTTGAACGGAACAGATTATTTGTGGGATTTTGGAGATGGAAATACTTCAACCGAAATGAGTCCATCACATACTTATAATTCTGTTGGAGATTATACTGTTACATTGATCGTAAACGGTATTGCACTTTGCAATACTACAGATACAATGGTATTCAGTTCAATTAACGTTCAGAATATTGGTCAGCCGTTACCACCATCATGTATTCCAACTGACACTTTGCCTGGAAACAAGTTTGGGATTCTAAACCTCACGCTCGCAGATATTAATAATTCAAGCAGCAATGCGACTGAAGGTTACAAAGATTTTTCATGTTCTGCATTTACAGAGTTAGTTGCAGGTAATCCTTATGTAGGTTCAATTAAAGTGGGTACAGGCGGAGATGACATTAGAATGTGGATCGACTACAGTAACGATGGAATGTTTGATGTAACTGAATTGGTTTATTCTGCCGATGATGTTGCAGGAGTTGCCAGAATAAAACTATTCACTCCTGTAACATCATCGGCAGAATAAACCAATTCAGTTG
>JBKJNS010000044.1:0-4877 GCA_046593455.1 Chitinophagales bacterium
AACATCAGATGGATTAAATACTCAAACTTATGGTGGCACAACCTTTCTTGTTCATGCACCGGTTGGTGGAAAAATGAAACCTGCCGATTTTGGTATTAATGGAGGTTGGGCCGGCTACAGAACCACAGCAGCATTTACTGCAAAGTTTGGAGTGGTTGATTCAGTCTCAGCATTTGGTGATACATTGGATTCACGCAACATGTTCTTTTTGGAGGGGCAGAAAAATCAAATTGCCGATATCAAGACGTTTGGCGATGGTTACGCGATTGCAAAATGGAAAAACCTTTCATCGGCAGGTGTAAAAGGAAGTGATGCACAGGGAAATTTTGTGGATACTGATTTTCCGATGTTTCGTTTAGCCGATGCTTATTTAATGTATGCAGAAGCAGTTAAACGCGGCGGTGGTGGCGGTGATGAAGGAACTGCAACCGGTTACATCAATGCGCTTCGCGAACGTGCTTATGGAAATACAAGCGCCAACATTTCTACCGGAGACCTTACACTTGATTTAATTCTTGATGAAAGAGCAAGAGAATTATATTGGGAAGGAACACGCAGAACCGATTTGATTCGCTATGGAAGATTTACAACCAACACTTACTTGTGGCCTTGGAAAGGTGGCGTTGCTGAAGGAACAGGCGTTGAAGATTTTAGAAATATTTACCCAATACCAAATGCAGATATTGTTGCCAATACCAACCTGACTCAAAATACCGGTTACTAAATTTATTTATCAAATAGTTTGCAAAGGGTTTCAGCGATGGAGCCCTTTGTTATTTTTTGGGTGACCTGCAAAAGGCAGGCGAAAGAAAATGGATTGATGAAAGAAAAATAAAATAAAGTGTTCTGTCTACTTGTGCCATTATACCGAGTGCTTTGGTATAAGTACTGAAACTAAACTTTCAAAATAAATCAACTGCATTTTTTCGTATTTTTGATTAGTGAAAAAAGAGAAACGAATACGTCTTGATTTTGTAATTGACAAACTGACTAACTCCATTCAAAATACAATTTCGGGTGACAGTTTTCCGACTGATGTGAGTCGTTTGACAAAAGCCGACTTGAAACAAGTAACAAAGAAAAACGGTTGGAACTTTAATTGGAAGCAAGAACTCGACAACAACGATAGGGAAGTTTATAAATTGACAATTACAAACAACCCAAACATTATTCAAGGACTTTTAAGTTTTACTATCAAACCTGATCACCTTTACATGAACTTAGTGGAGAGTGCTCCTTTCAACCTTGGGCGGAACAAAATTTATCAAGGCGTTCCGGGAAACCTGGTTGCATTTGCTTGTAAGGCTTCATTTCAAAATGGCTTTGATGGCTTCCTTTCTTTTACTGCAAAAACAAAACTGATTGAACATTACGAAAAAACATTAGGTGCTTATCATTTTGGTAATCAACTAATGATTATTGAAACAAGAGTTGCACAAAACCTGATTGATAAATATTTTAAAAACTAAAAATCATGGGATACATCAAAGAACCAGAAGGAGTTGACTTTATAATCAACAGCAGACCTTTGACGAAGGAAGAAGAAATTGCAATCAGCAATTATATTCTCGCTTACAAAGCAAAACATGCACACAAACAAACTCCCGCTAAACGGACTGAACGAACATCGCCACGAAAGAAAGTTTTAGCTTAAACATTGCAACTTTTCTTTAAAGGCTATAATAACTTCTACTAGCAAAATGCGGTGGTTTAAATGTGCTTTATATTATGGTTTTTGTTCAGTGTTGAGAACATTTCTGCGACGTTCTTTTTGGGGAACAATCATGCTAATAATTATCTCATTTCCTAAACATAACCTAAGTTGAAGAAACTCTTGCGGAGCTTTCTGAGCAAGCAATTCATTCATTTCATTGCAAATAGATTCCAATAGAAAAATCACCATTAAAGCATTCTTTCTTTACAAAAAAAAATCACAACACATTTTATTATTTTAAAGTACGTTTGCCAATCATGAAAAAATTACTTTCCATTTTTGCAATTCTGTTTATGCCCTTCGTTTCACAAAGTCAAATCGCAAATAGTTCATCTTCAATGGATGCATCGCCAAAAGTGCAAAGTGATTTTGATCATAGAGTTTTTTACGAAATATTTATCCGCTCATTTTACGATAGCAATGGCGATGGCATTGGCGATCTCAATGGCATTACCCAAAAATTAGATTACCTAAAATCATTGGGCATCACGGGCATTTGGATCACGCCTTTCAATCCTTCACCCTCCTACCATAAATATGACGTTACTGATTATTTTGGAGTTGATAAAGATTATGGAACATTAGATGACTTTACTAAACTTGTTGCAGAAGCACACAAGAGAAATATCATTGTGCTCATGGATTTGGTACTCAACCATTCAAGCAATTTGCACAAATGGTTTCAGTCGGCAGCGAAAGATGAAAATGCGTTTCGTAATTTTTATAGATGGAGTGATGATGAAGATGAAATAAAAGAACCTAACTGGTACAACGTAAAAGATGCAGCAGGTAATATTGTTGGTGACGAAAAGTATTTCGGATTCTTTTCACCCCGCATGCCCGATTTTGATTACGATAATCCCGAAGTGCGCGAAACCATGATTGAGATTGGAGCATGGTGGATCAACAATGCAAATGTTGACGGCTTTAGGTTAGATGCAGCACAGCATATTTATGAAGCAGAATACCCAGGCGACAATGTTGACTGGTGGAAAGAGTTTACCGATGCCATGAAAAAAATTAAGCCCGGCGTGATCACCATTGGCGAAGTATGGAATAAATATCCATTGGTTGCGCAATACATGCCTGCCCTCACCGGTTGTTTCAATTTCGAGCTATCATGGAATTTGCTGAAATCACTGAAGGAAGAAAAAAATAATGGCACTGTTGAATTAATCACAAAGGTTAGAAATGCTTACAGCGAAAATTCAAAAACATTTACCGATCCTATTTTTCTGAGCAATCATGATAGCAACAGAATCATGAGTGATTTGGACAACAACACGGCAAAAGCCAAACTTGCCGCCTGCATTTATTTAACCTTGCCGGGTACACCTTTTATTTATTATGGCGAAGAATTGGGGATGCGCGGATCGAAACCCGATTCATTAATTCGCGAACCATTTTTATGGGATAAAAAAGGAAAAGACAAAGGTCAAACTCAATGGGAGAAAGCGGTGCATTCAACTTACGATAACATTAGACCTTTAACAATGCAACAGAAAGACAGTTCTTCTTTTTACAATCTTTATAAAAATCTGATTAAACTCAGAAGCACAAATGAAGTTTTAAGTTCACATGGTTTTGAAAGCACTTCGATTAACAATGAACAACTGCTTGCTTACCTGCGTATCTCTAATGAAAAAGAGGTATTGGTAATTCATAACCTATCGGGGAAAACAATTACAGAAAATTTACCGGCTAATCTTTTTTCATTCAATAAAATAATTTTCTCGAGCTTGAAAGGAAATACTGTAAGTGAAAATAAGTTCCTGCTTCAGCCTTTTGGTTCAATCATCATCACTAAAAAATAAAATCAAATTACCTTTGTGAAATGAAGAATTCGCTCTTGATGTAAAAATAAATTAAATCGGCTCTGTAGTTCAACGGATAGAATATGAGTTTCCGAAACTCAGGATGAAGGTTCGATCCCTTCCGGAGCTACTTTTTTAATGTGCAAATGTGATGATGCGATGATGTGATAATTGGCTTTCGCATACTTGCATTTGCTTATCATCACATCATCACATTTGCACATTACTCACGAAGTGTTCCGCTCTTATTGATAAAAGAAATCGTTTGATCGAAGCCCGCTCTGTTCAAAGGCAAACTCAAATACTTGCTGTATTTCTCGCGCATTTTTATTTCATTATCTGGGTAAGCAGCTACATCTTCCATATCGATCATATACTGCCTGAAATTGTTTACTAACTCGCTGCCGCCAGTTTCGCCATGCCCGGGCACAACCTGTTTAATGGTAAATTCCTTAATAAAACTGCTGAGCGTATTAATGTAATTTTCAACATTAGAACCTGCGTGTTCATCGAGGTATGGATGATACTTGTTCAATATAATATCACCTGCAAACAGCACCTTTCGATTCTTAAAATAAACGATCACATCGGCAAACGTATGCACCTGTCCTAAATTTTTAATAAGCAAAGTATCATCACCCATTGGCAATAAAAGTGTATCGGCCAGCCATCTATTCGGTAAATCTTCCTTTGAACTAATGGCATCCCAAAACTGAACACCGTAGTCACCTGCAATAATGATTGGATTTGAATACAAATGATTTCCGCTTGTGTGATCCTTATGTACGTGGGTATTAATAATGTAAATTTTTTTACCCTTTGCCTTGTCGCTTACCCAGCGCTGTAACCTTTCGGCACCCTGCTTCATTTTGGTATCAATTACAACCACCGCTGAATCGCAGAAAAAAACTCCGCTGTTACCACCTTCACCAAGTATTGCATAAAGATGATCATCAATTTTTTTTACGTTCAATCCATAATCAGTACATGATTGAATCGATACAAAAGCAATCAAAAGTGCAATACCGGAAAATATCCTTGAATTGTATTTCATAAAATCTATTGATGCAAAGTTATTGAAATGAATTTCTAATCATTCATTTTAAAACTATCAGGCAATGCTTTCGTTATTTATCTTTGTGGCATCGAAAAATAAACTTCATGAAAAAATTATATTTCATTTCTGCTGCCTTCCTCCTTTTTTTTCTTGCAATTACCTTGGCATTTTGTTACCTTAACTACAATCATAGCTAATAATTTCTATTCAGTTAAATAACTTTTTTCTAATTGAAGAAAAAGATAATTGCCATTGGCGGCGGCTCAATGTCACTGGGTGCTACGGGATCAAT
>JBKJNS010000051.1:0-2735 GCA_046593455.1 Chitinophagales bacterium
CTTTTTTACCTGAGTAAGTTGCTGAA
Source organism: Chitinophagales bacterium (assembly GCA_046593455.1). Taxonomy (GTDB): domain Bacteria; phylum Bacteroidota; class Bacteroidia; order Chitinophagales; family UBA10324; genus JAJAYG01. The sequence continues at coordinate 27 of JBKJNS010000051.1, forward strand.
ATATCAATTCGGTTATATGGGTTGAGGCGATAAGAATTTACATCGCCATATTGCGTAACCACATTGCCTTCAATAAAATATTTTGATTCGGGCAATGTATATGCAATGCCGGTTGAGTAAACAAACTCTGCACCGAGCACCCATTTTTCTGTAAGCTGATAAGTTGCAACAACTGATAAATTATGACGACGATCGTAGCGATATGGGAATTCATTTCCACCATTTAAGTCTTCAAATTTTCTATTGGTAAATGAAAGCGTGTAAGAAATCCAACCGCCAAATCTTCCGTATTTTTTATTCACGTACAATTCCAAGCCATAAGAATCGCCTTTCCCAAAAACAAAATTTTGTTCAAGTACTTCATTGGGAGCAGGCGTATAACCTTCGCGATATTCAATTTGATTATACAGTTGTTTGTAATAAACTTCAACCGATGTTTCAAACTCATTCTCTTTAAAATTCCGGAAGTAGCCCAATGAATATTGATAGCCGATCTGCGGTTTTACAACCAGCGAACTGGGCACCCAAATATCAGTTGGCAATGTGGTTCCGTTGTTACTCACCAAATGCACATACTGATTGTTGATGGTGTACGATGCCTTTATTGAAGACACCTCATTCAAACTGTAGCGCATCAGCAGCCGTGGCTCGAAGCCCGTGTAAGTTTTAACATGTTTGCCTTTTTTATAACTGATACTATCAGTAGCCACACCAGTAAAAGGATCTTTAATAATTTCTGTGTAAGGGCCTACCTGATTAAATATTGAAAAACGAAAGCCACCGCTTACCTGAATTTTTGAAGTAACATCCCATTGATCCTGAATATAAAGTGCACCTTCATGTGCATGATCTTTTGCAATTCCATCGGGGTTAAATTGAACATCGCCGCTTGCACCCGAAAAACTTTGTGGCTGAAAGACGTGATAAATATAATTAGCACCGTAATCAACTTTATGTTTCGGGGAAGGGAAAAAACCAAAATCAACTTTGAGATTGTAATCTTTAATTCCTGAGATAACGCTAAACGTAAACAAATCCTGCGCCCCCGATAACTCAAAGTTGTATGAATTATAGATGGCAGATGCATTCATAAAAAGTTTGTTATTGAAAAGATGATTCCAGCGGAGGGTTGAGGTTGCATTACCCCAGGGAATATTAATTCCTATATATCCATCATCATAAGTAAAAAAATCTTTTCCAAAGTACCCACTTAAAAACAAACGGTCCTTATCACTGAATTTGAAGTTGATCTTCGCATTCATATCATAGAAATAATATCCACTTCCCGAAAAATCGGAACTCTTTTTTACAAATGGCTTTATAAGTACATCGAGATATGTTCTTCTTGCAGAAACAATGAAAGAACATCTGTTTTTAATGATGGGCCCTTCAAGTGTTAAACGTGAAGCGATCAACCCAATACCGCCTGAGCCATGAAAACTTTGATTGTTTCCTTCCTTCATAGTGATATCAAGCACCGAAGAAATTCTTCCGCCATATTCTGCCGGCATTCCTTCTTTGTATAATGTGGCATTCAATATTGCATCAGAATTAAAAACAGAAAAGAAACCAAACAAGTGTGATGAATTGTAAACAGTTGCTTCATCCAATAAAATCAAATTCTGATCGGCACCGCCACCGCGTACATAAAATCCTGTTGATCCTTCACTCCCGCCCTGCACACCCGGCAACAGTTGAATAGTTTTTAAAATATCCTGCTCGCCAAAAATCATCGGCAGGTTTTTAATTTTTTCCATGGGTAAATCATACTTACCCATCTGCGAACTTTTTACATTTTCATCTTTGGTATCAGATGCAACCACCACTACCTCTTTGAGCATTTGTGCTTCTGATTTCAAATTAATATTTAACCGAATGTCGCCTTGCAGATTAACAGTGGTATCAAGATCAACATAACCGAGGTAAGAAAACGTAAGTGCATAATTTCCATTGGGAAGGGTGATGGAAAAGAATCCGTAATCATTGGATGAAGTTCCTGTTGTTGTTCCTCTTACACCTACAGTTGCGGCAATTAAGCTCTCACCTGAGTTCGCATCTTTCAGATACCCGCTGATTGTGAATTTCTGCTGTGCGCCGGCAAAATGTGTAAGCAGTAAAAAGGAAAATATAAAAAGGAAAATTCCTTTTTTAAAATATTGGTTGTGCATGTATAACGTCTGCAAAAGTAGATGAGATGGGATGATGTATGAAATAAGTTTGTGTTAATAGTTATGTTGCAGTGAAGGAAATAAAATCTTTTTCCATCGTTAATAACATCATTATGAAAGTGTTTAAATTTATTAAATCAAAATATCCACTCAGAAATATTCTTTTCATTGGCTTATTGCTAATTTGCTTTTCGTCTTGTGCTGCAACAAAAAAAGATTGCCAGGGAGGTACCAAACACAGGCAAGAAAACGGAATCTGGTTTTAGTTATTGTTCAATTACTTTTTTCATTACTGCTAATACCGTTTGCCAATTTTTTTCGTGATGTTCAACTAATTCTTTTGTAGCAATATTTTCCTGCGTAAGGGTAAAGTGCGTGCCTCCTTCTTCTTCATTCAATTCATATTTTAATTTAGCGTAGTTCTCAGGCTTATCTTCTGTACCCGACATCGAACTCCAGTAGTTATACTTAAAAAATTTTTCAGTTTTCATTTCGAGAATGGCTGCTTTGTCTTCGTAAGATTTTCCTTCCCATGTTCCAG
>JBKJNS010000086.1:0-6242 GCA_046593455.1 Chitinophagales bacterium
GTTTCGAAAGAGGTCGGGTTTTTTTGTGGTGTGTAATCACAGAATTTCTGTTCACACATTCTGGGCTGTATTGAACTTTTTGCCAAACAATGAGATCTTGATATTTATTTACTTTCATTTTGAGTTTATTTATGGCTAATGAAATTCTTTTTTTCACTAAGGACTTCCGACTCACTACTTCCGACTATAGACTAACGACATCCGACTAATTACTAATTTTTCGCTGCTTCCATCATTTTCTTTCCTTTCTCAATCGCATCATCAATGGTACCTACCAGATTGAATGCTGCTTCAGGATATTCATCCACTTCACCATCCATAATCATATTGAAACCACGAATGGTTTCTTCGATTGGAACCAACACACCTTTTAATCCGGTAAATGCTTCGGCAACATGGAATGGTTGTGATAAGAAACGCTGAACACGGCGAGCGCGTGATACAGTTTGTTTATCTTCTTCACTCAATTCATCCATACCTAGAATTGCAATAATATCCTGTAACTCTTTATAGCGTTGCAAAGTAAGTTTCACTCTGTTAGCGCAATTGTAATGTACATCACCAACAATATCGGGCGACAAAATTCTTGAAGTAGAATCAAGCGGATCCACTGCTGGATAGATTCCTAACTCAGCAATTTTTCTGCTCAACACAGTTGTAGCATCTAAGTGAGCAAACGTTGTTGCCGGTGCAGGATCAGTTAAATCATCGGCTGGTACATAAACAGCTTGTACCGAAGTAATAGATCCACGTTTTGTAGATGTAATTCTTTCCTGCATGGTTCCCATTTCAGTTGCAAGTGTTGGTTGATAACCTACTGCAGATGGCATACGGCCTAACAAAGCTGATACCTCAGAGCCTGCCTGTGTGAATCGGAAAATATTATCAATAAAGAAAAGAATGTCATTTCCTTTTGCTGCATTCTTATCTCCATCGCGAAAATATTCTGCAACTGTTAAACCGCTCAAAGCAACCCGAGCACGTGCACCGGGTGGTTCATTCATTTGTCCAAACACAAGCGTTGCCTGTGACTTCGCCATTTCAGCCATATCCACTTTACTTAAATCCCATCCGCCGCTTTCCATTGAATGTTTGAATGCTTCGCCGTAACGAATAACATTTGATTCAATCATCTCACGCAATAAATCATTTCCTTCGCGGGTACGTTCGCCTACACCTGCGAACACGCTCATACCTGCGTAAGCTTTTGCAATGTTGTTGATCAATTCCATGATCAATACTGTTTTGCCAACACCCGCACCACCGAACAAACCGATCTTACCGCCCTTTGAGTAAGGTTCGATCAAGTCAATAACCTTAATACCCGTAAACAAAACTTCTTTCGAAGTACTAAGGTCTTCAAACCTTGGAGGTTTGTTATGAATAGGATAACCATTTTCATTGCTCACAGCACCAATACCATCAATTGCTTCACCCACTACATTAAAAAGGCGGCCGCGAATATTTTCACCTGTTGGCATTTTAATATTTGCACCGGTATCTTCCACTCTTAAACCGCGTTTTAATCCTTCGGTTGAATCCATTGCTACAGTGCGAACGCTGTCTTCTCCCAAATGCTGTTGCACTTCAAGAATCATTTTTGAACCATTTTCACGAATTACATTTAATGCTGAGAGCATTTCGGGAAGTTTTGATCCTTCAAAACTTACGTCTACAACCGGACCAATAATTTGTGTGATTTTACCAATGTTTGCCATTAACTTAATTGTTATTTTATGTGATTGATTATTATTTGAAGAGGAAAATTGAGGCCGCGAAGATATGTGCGGAAGATTGAATTTCGAAATGAAGATTCCCCAATTTTTTTTATTGTTGAAAAGATGAATGAAAGATTGATTTGAAGATAGAAAGGGGTAAATATTTGTTAAATGAGAAATCATTTGAACAGGTATGTTTTCTTTGCATTTCTAATTTTTGAAATGAAAAATACTACAGCCGACGAAGCGGTAAAATTTATTAAAAACGGCGATCACCTATTTATTCATACTGCAGCTGCTGCTCCACAACTATTGGTTAAAGCCATGGTGGCTCGCAGTGCTGAATTAAGAGACATTAATATTTATCACCTGCATACTGAAGGTGATGCTTCTTATACCAATGATGAGTTTGAAGGTATTTTTAATACACATGCTTTTTTTATTGGAAAGAATGTTCGCGATGCCGTTGCACGCGGAAGGGCCGTTTATATGCCGGCATTCCTTTCCGAAATTTCTTTCCTTTTCCGAAAAGAAATTATTCCTTTAGAGGTTGCACTCATCACTGTTTCACCACCTGATATTCATGGATTTTGTTCGCTCGGAACTTCGGTAGATACCACAAGATCAGCAGTTGAAATGTCGGAGTTGGTAATAGCTCAGGTAAATAAGTTTATGCCCCGCACGCATGGCGATGCACAAATTCATGTGAGCCAAATCAATTACCTTGTTCAGAGTGATGATCCATTGCCCGAATCAAATTCAGGAATTCTAACTGAAGAGTCGTTGCAAATTGGATATCATGTTGCAACATTGGTTGAAGATCGTGCAGCCATTCAAATGGGAATTGGTGATATTCCAAATGCTGTGCTTGCTTCGCTTGAAAATCACAAAGACCTTGGCATTCATACCGAAATGTTTTCCGATGGCATACTTCCGCTCATTGAAAAAGGAATAATTACAGGGAGGTATAAGAAGAAGTACAAGAATAAAATTGTTGCAACTTTTGTGATGGGCTCCAGAAAACTTTATGATTTTATCGACGACAATCCAATGATTGCAATGCTTGAATGTTCTTATGTAAATGATACATCGGTGATCAGGCAAAATCCAAAAACTACTGCAATCAACAGTGCGATTGAAATAGATCTTACAGGGCAAGTTTGTGCAGATAGCATTGGCACTTACATGTATTCAGGTGTTGGTGGCCAAATGGATTTTATTCGGGGTGCTTCTCTTTCTGAAGGCGGAAAAGCAATTATTGCGCTTCCTTCCACCACTTCAAAAGGGCTTTCTCGAATTGTTCCCTTTCTTAAAGAGGGCGCAGGTGTAGTTACCACAAGAGCCCATATTCATTATGTTGTTACTGAATATGGTATTGCTTATTTATATGGTAAGGATATGAAACAGAGGGCAGCAGAACTCATTAACATTGCTCATCCAAATCACCGGGAGGTGCTAAGCCGTGCTGCGTACGAAAGATTTAAACCATCAAAAAGTTAAACTGATCTCAATCAAATTTAAGCTTCATGCATTTCCATTTAATTTTACAGCAATTAAGAATTATGAAACTGAAAAAACATTTACTACTGCTTATTCTTATTTTTCCAATAGTTGTTGCTGCTCAAAAATCGGGTTATCAAATCATCATTCAGGTACCCACCATGAAAGACACCACCTGTTTTCTCGGCAGATATTATGGCGATAAACAATACATTATTGATACAGTAAAAAGTGATAAAGGCGGCACCGCAGTTTTTACAGGGAAAAATAAATTGGATGGCGGGCTTTATCTTTTTGTTTTCCCCGATAAAAGATATTTTGAAATCATCGTTGACAAAGAGCAATATTTCTCAATGGAAACACTTTGGGAAGATCCAATCAAGAATATGAAAGTTAAGGGTTCAAAGGATAATGAACTCTTTTATAGTTACCTCAACCATGCAATATTGTTGCAGCATGAGTCGGCCGATATTCAACAAAAATTTACGACAGCAAAAACCAAATCAGATTCTTCAGCCATTTATGAAGAATTGAAATTAAGTGAAAAGAAGGTTCAGCAATCACGGGATGAATACATTAAAACGTACCCAACAACTTTTCTTGCTAAAGTTTTTACAGCAATGAAAGAGCCTGTTGTACCGGATGAAATTCCAACACTTCCAAACGGAAGAAAAGATTCAACATTTGCTTACAGGTATTATAAATCTCATTATTGGGACAATATTGATTTCAGTGATAACAGAATGTTGCGCACACCTTTTTTTGGTTCAAAGCTTAATAAGTATATCCGCGATTTAACAGTTCAGGTTCCAGACTCTATCAATAAAGAAGCTGACTACTTATGCGGAAAAGCAAAAGCCGACAGCGAAATGTATAAGTATGTTACGTGGTGGATCACTTATAGCTATGAAAATTCAAAGGTAATGGGTATGGATGCGGTGTTTGTTCACATGGTTGAAAATTATTACATGTCGCAAAAAGCATGGTGGATAGATTCTGCTACGCTTAGTAAAATGATCGACCGCGCCCGGAAAATAGCGCCCAACCTCATTGGCAACACTGCACCTGAACTGGCATTAAAAGATACGTCGGGCAATTGGCAAATACTGAGCAAAGTAAAAGCCCGGTTTACCATTCTCGTTTTCTGGGATCCCGATTGCGGTCATTGTCAAAAAGAAATTCCGAAAGTAAAAGAAGTGTATGAAGCAAATAAAGAAAAAGGTGTAGCAGTTTATGCTGTAGATATTGAACCCGACCCCGAAAAATGGAAAAAGTTTATTCGTGAGAAAAAACTTGACTGGATAAATGTGAATGATGCACAGCATCAAAGTAATTTCAGGCAGTTGTACGATATTTATTCAACGCCGGTGATTTATATTCTTGATGAAAAGAAAGTTATTATAGCAAAACGTATTGGCGCTGATCAATTGGAAGAGGTTCTTACTCATTTTATAAATGAAAAGAAGAGTTGATCAGAGTTCAATTTTCAAACCATCATAACCCAAATAAATTCCATCGGGCAATTCATTTGATACCTCATCATGCAAACCCATTTGGTGGCTCATGTGAGTGAAGTAAGTTTTTTCGGGGCCGATCTTTTGTGAGAGTTCAATTGCTTCTGCCAACGAGAAATGCGAAATGTGTTTTTCTTTTCTCAAAGCATTCAATACCAAAATTTTTGATCCTTTTATTTTCTCGATTTCCTTTTCAGCAATTTTACTTGCATCGGTGATGTAAGTAAATTCACCAAACCGGTAACCAAGAACCGAAAGTTTGTGGTGCATTACCTCAACAGGAATAATTTTTAAATGGCCAATTTGAAAAGGCGAAAGCGTGATACTGTGAAATTTAACTTTGGGTATCCATGGGTAATCATTCTTTTCATCAAAAGCATAATAAAATTCCCTTCGAATATTTTGCTGCACTTCCTGCGTGGCATAAACATCCATTGGTTTTTGTTGAAAAAAATTGAATGCTCTTATGTCATCTAAACCTGCTACGTGATCCTGATGCGAATGGGTGTAAAGAATTGCATCAAGATTTTTTACATTTTCTCTTAAAAGCTGCTGACGAAAATCGGGGCCCGAATCAATCGCCAATGTAAAATCATCTTGTTGAATCAGTAATGAAGTGCGCAGGCGCTTGTCTTTTGAATTAGTTGATTCACAAACTTTACATGGGCAACCAAGCACCGGAATGCCCTGCGAAGTACCGGTGCCGAGTAAAGTAAATATCAAGCGCTGATCTTTGATTCTTTAATTTGCTTTAAGATTTCAAGTGATTTCTCCGAAAGTTTTGATTCATCTATTTCTATGCTCGAAAGAATATCAAGCAAAGAATTGATTCGTGATTCAGTTTCAAAATATTTATTAATCACGATTACTTTTTTATCCTGCAGAATGCAGTAGCCTGCTTTAAAAGTTCCCTTTTCGTAGCGAACAGCATATTCAATTTCACGGAAAAGATGTTCAATCTTTTGAAGTGTTGTTGGATTATATCGGAACATTTTTGTTTCTATGTTTTGGGTTATTTGTTCAGTAATGTTTTCTTACCTAATAAATCTAAAATCTTACACCTTTCTTTATACAAATTGCTTATTGAAATTATTCTCATTGTAATTTGTACGTTTGCCGCGTAAAGATAATGGAATGAAGAAAGCAATTCACATCAGTTATTCACAGCTCGTATGAAACAAATAATTTTTCTATTTATCATTTTCATTTTTTATTGCTTCAACAATTCTATTGCTCAAAAATCAAATGAGGCCGACCAAAGAATTCGTGGCGGTGCAATTTTAGGAATTACTGCTTCGCAAGTTGATGGCGATGATTATGCCGGCTACCATAAAGTTGGAATTGTTGGCGGCTTTGTAGGGCAAATTCCCGTCTCAAAAAAGTTTTTCTTTTCAACTGAAATTCTCTATGTACAAAAAGGTGCTAAGAGAATTTCAGTTGAAAAGAAAAACTTTTTTGAGACCGGAATTTGCCCTACAAAGCCGCCAACAATTCCAACTTTATGGTAGCC
>JBKJNS010000126.1:0-4499 GCA_046593455.1 Chitinophagales bacterium
AAATCGAAGAGCGAAAAGCGGATAAGTGCTAGTTCTTCATTTCAACTGATCAAACAAGAGTCACAAGATTTAAAAGTGCGAACTGATTTTTCGTTGTATCCATTAAACTTTAATAAGTTCAGCACGCTTCAGAAAGAGTGGGATGTAAATGAAAAAAAATACGAAGCAGTATCAGCAGATTCCAATTTAGTTAACATTTACATCCCACTCTTTCTGAAGCGCGCTGAACTTATTAAAATTTAATGGATACAACGAAAAATCAGTTCGCACTTTTAAATCTTGTGACTCTTGTTTGATCAGTTGAAATGAAGAACTAGCACTTATCCGCTTTTCGCTCTTCGATTTAAGAGTTGCAATCGAGTAAGCGGCTTTTACTGTTTCGTACGGTGCAGCAGGAATTTCATCCCATCCCAGTGCATTTGGATCATCTTGTTCTCTGTCTGCAATCAGAGAATAAGGATCGGGCAAAATAATATCAGGAGTTACTCCCTTCAATTGCGTTGTGCCGCCATTAATGCGATAGTATTTTTGAATGGTGATTTTTATTGATCCCAATGATTCTTCTTTTACCTGTTCAGGTTGAACGAAATCATCGAGGTTATAAAAATTTTGAACTGTTCCCTTTCCGTAAGTTGTATTGCTTCCAACAATTACTGCACGATGATAATCTTGTAAAGCCGCTGCAATAATTTCTGAAGCTGAGGCGCTGTTTTCGTTAACCATTACTGCAAGCGGACCATTGTAAACAATTGCAGGGTCGTAATCATTTAAAAGATTTGATTTTGTACCGCGTGGTTTTACTTGAACAAGCGGACCCGTTTTAATAAACAATCCTCCCATCTTTACTGCTTCCTGCAGCGATCCACCACCATTATCACGAAGGTCAAGAATTATTCCTTCAACATTTTCAGCTTCAAGTTTCAAAAGTTCCTTTTTAATATCATCAGAAGATCCTCTGCCACCTTGCTTCCCAATTGGGGTGTAGAATTCTGGTAATCTTATATAGCCAATTTTTTTACCGTTGTTATTAATCGTAACTGATTGAGCATAGGTTGCCTCAAGAACTACCACATCTCTAATGATTGGTACTGCCAGATTTGAACCATCAGGTTTTCTTACTGTGATTCGTACTTCAGTTCCTTTTTTCCCCCGAATCAATTGAATGGCCTTATCAAGTCGCATTCCTTCAACGCTCACAGGCTCTTGTGCACCTTGCCCTACTTTTATAATTACATCACCAGCCTTTAGTTGCCCTTGCCGCCAGGAAGCACTACCAGCAACTATGCTCATTATTTTTATGTCTCCGTCTCTTTGTTGTAACTGAGCACCAATGCCTTCCAATTGACCACTCATCCGAATATCAAAATTCTGTTTATCAACCGGTGGGAAATACTCGGTGTGCGGATCTTCAATGTTTGCAATACAATTCAAATAAACAGCATACCAATCTGTTTCATCCAGTTCACGAACTCTTTTAAAAAAATCTTCATTGTTCTTTTTCACTTTTACTCTCGCATCTGCTTCCAGTTCAGTAAATGATTTTATTCTAACAGTATCGGACTTTTCCTTGGCTTTATTTTGTTTTTCTGTTGCCTCATAAAGTTGTTGCAATACCTGAAGTTTTATGTACTTGCGCCAAGCATCTTCCATTTCAAAAGTATCTTTCGCGAATGCTAATTTATCTTCATCAGTTTCTATGCTTTCATCCTTTTCAAAATTAAACGGAGTGTCAAGGTGCGATTTACTAAAGCGATATGCCTGTAGAAAACGATTATTATAAATTGACATCACTGCATTAAAAAAATCTGATGATCCAATATTAATTTCCTCGTCAATTGAGTTTTTGTATTTGCTTAATGCAGCAATATCGCTTTGTAACAAAAACTTTTTATTGTTATCGACTCGTTTAATAAACTCATTAAAAATTTTGTTTGAAAAAGCATCATCAACTGTTTGCGGTGAATAATGCACTTGATTAATGCCATCCATTATCATTGTCAATAATTGTTTTTTATCCTGCGGCGGAGACTTAAATCTTGCGAAGGCATAGAGGATTGCAGTTAAAACAATTAAAAATGTAACCAACGCTACAGAGATTCTTTTAAGATTATTTGAATAGAAAGACATTGTAATAATTTAGTCGGCAAAGGTAGGCAATGATGCACATTCTTCATTATTGAATCAAACGTTACAGTGCATCAAAAGGTAATGGTGAATTGTGAATACGTTAAATGATCTTAAAATAAGAAACTTGCCATTGTAACTTTTATCTTTAATAAATTTAGAGCGGGAAATAAAAAACTATGGATAATAAATCAGCATTTAATTCAGAGCATAATGAGCCATCACATCATGATGGGTCTAACTCAAACGAGCTATCGAAAAATCACAGATCACTCAAAAAAGACGGCACTTTTAATATTGAAGTTAAGGGCCTTCCATGGTTTAATTCTGTTGATGTATTTCAGAAATTAATTCAAATGTCATGGCCAAAATTTATTTTAATCGTTTTTACTGCATACATTTTTGTGAATACAATTTTTGCATTGCTTTATTTTTTTATTGGAACTGAACACTTGACCAACATTACAGAAACTAACGAGTGGCACAAGTTTCTTGGAGCATTTTTTTTTAGTTCTCAATCTCTTACCACAGTCGGTTATGGAAGAGTAGCACCATTAGGAATTGCGACCAGCACTGTTGCTGCACTTGAGTCAATGATTGGCTTACTTGGTTTTGCAATTGCAACCGGAATACTTTATGGAAGGTTTTCAAGACCGAGTGCAAAGTTGCTTCACAGTAAAAATATTTTAATTGGTCCTCATAAGAATGGTACAGCTATGATGTTTCGAATTGCAAATATTCGGGAATCACAATTGATTGATGTTGATGTGCAAGTAACTTATAAAAGATTGGGACTTGAAGATGGTAATGTGGTAAGGCAGTTTATCCCTCTTAAACTCGAATCGCACCGGTTGAATATGTTTCCATTGTCATGGATTCTTATTCACCCGATTACTCCCGAAAGCCCGCTTTGGGGAAAACATTTGAAAGATTTTGAGGAAGAAGATATGGAGATGTTGGTTTATTTTAAAGGGTATGATGAAACGTTTTCAAACAGCGTGCATAGCAGACTTTCTTACAAAACAGATGAGCTTATTTATGGTGCAAAATTTATCAGAAATTTTGAAGAGATACCAGGCGGGCCTACCATTCACTTTTTAAATCGAATCAATGATTATGAAATGGTGCAAATGCCACCCTTACCCAACATTGACAGCAAGTGACCTTATTAATATTTTAGATTTTACCGATGTAAATCTTTTCTGTTGTTTTCCCCCATGATCTTTGTTGTAGTTTTTCTGGAGAGTATTTTATCCATAAAGAAACTTGGAAGTTTATTTCTTTGAAGTTTTTCATTGGGAATGAAAAACACCCCATTGATATTTAAAATGAAAAATAACTTTTGCAAAAAAAAACCGGAAAACGAATTTCCGGTTTGACTGTGTTAAATCCTTTGCAAGTTTAATTTTTCAACTAAACTACATCAGCCATCGCTTTTGTTTTTCTTGCACGATCATTATGATCGAGCGAGATTTTTCTAATGCGCAATGATTTAGGTGTTACCTCCACATATTCATCTTCCTGAATAAATTCCAGACACTCTTCTAATGAGAAAGTAATTTTTGGTGCCACACGCGATGCATCATCAGTTCCCGATGCGCGCATGTTAGAAAGTTTTTTCACTTTCACAGGATTCACCACCAAATCTCCGGGGCGAATGTGTTCACCAATAATTTGTCCGGCATAAACTTCATCGGCATTTTCTACAAAGAAAGAACCGCGGTCTTGTAAATTATCCAATGAGTAATCGGTTACTCTTCCTTTTTCCATTGCAATTAAAACCCCGTTGTTGCGGCCCGGAATATTTCCGTACCACGGTTCAAAAGCTTTAAAGCGGTGTGCAATAATTGCTTCACCTGCGCTTGCTGTGAGCATTGTATTTCTTAACCCAACCAAACCGCGTGATGGAATTTGAAATTCGAGATGCTGAATATCACCCTTCGGTTCCATTACCAACATTTCACCTTTACGAGCCGATATCAATTCAATTGCTTTACCTGCATGTTCGGGTGGAGTGTTTACTGTAAGAATTTCTATTGGCTCACATTTAACACCATTAATTTCTTTTATGATTACTCGCGGCTGACCAACCTGCATCTCAAATCCTTCGCGGCGCATGGTCTCAATTAAAATAGATAGATGAAGAATTCCTCTTCCATAAACAAGTATTGCATCGGGTGAATCTGTGTCTTCAATTCTTAGAGCAAGATTTTTTTCAATCTCCTTTTCCAATCGCTCGCGCAAGTGGCGCGAGGTTACAAATTTTCCTTCCTTACCAAAAAAAGGTGAGTTGTTGATCGTAAACAACATGCTCATGGTAGGTTCATCAATGGCAATGGGTTTTAATCCTTCGGGGGTTTCAAAGTCGGCAACAG
>JBKJNS010000140.1:0-5863 GCA_046593455.1 Chitinophagales bacterium
GGCAATAATTAATTACAACAATGATTCTTTACCCGATATTTATTTTACAGGCAACATCGCTACAGACCGGGTTTATTTGAACGAGGGCAACATGCATTTTAAAGATGTTACCGATCGATCAGGTATTCTTTTGAAGAATAAGGGTTGGAGCACCGGTGTTGCATTGTGCGATATTAATAGTGATGGCTATGATGATATTTATGTTTTGCGTTCACGATGGAAAGATTCTCTCGCCAATTTATTTTACGTAAGCAATGGTGATGGCACTTATGCCGAGAAGGCAAAACACTATGGTGTTGAATGCGGAGATAGCTACTCAATGGGTGCAGTATTTTTTGATTATGACAATGATGGCGATCTTGATTTATATGTAAAAAATCACCCTTCAGATTATGTGGAACGCATGCGCTTCAACAATTTAGAAAAAGTTGAAAAAGGAACTAATCAAAGCGACAAATTTTATAGAAACGACAATGGGCATTTTACCGAAGTATCTAAGCAGGTAGGAATTAATAATCATGGTTATGGCCTTGCCGTTTGTGCTGCCGATATAAATGACGATGGTTACATGGATGTATATTGCTGTAATGATTTTGCAATGTATGATTACCTCTACATCAATCAAAAGAACGGAACATTTAAAGAAATGTCGAAAGATTATCTCTGCAAAAGTTCGATGTTCTCAATGGGAGTTGACATTGCCGATATCAATAACGATGGTCATCAGGATATAGCAACTGCCGATATGCGTTTCGATCATTCGTACACCCGCAGATCATTTGCACTTGGCTTAAGAAGAAATGAATTTGCCAATATGGTTACCAGCGGCTACCACACACAGTACGTTAAGAACACCTTACAAATCAATAACGGCAATAACACTTTTACCGAAATCGCAAACCTTGCAAACACCGATGCAACAGATTGGTCGTGGGGGCCCTTGTTTGCCGATTTTGATAATGATGGATTGAAGGATCTTTTTATTCCGAACGGATATTACCGCTGGCTCAATATTGATGAACGCGAATTGTATCAGGCAATGCGTGATGCAACACGCCGCAACGACAGCGCTGCTTATAACAAGCTTTTTAAAATGGTAAGCAAGAAAAAATTAACCGCAGTCAATTACATGTTTAAGAATAACGGTGCGTATTCATTCAGCAGAGAAATGGATAATTGGGGAATCAACTTTCCAACCATCACACATGGTGCTTCACTTGCCGATCTTGATTGCGATGGCGATATGGATATTGTAACAAGCAACCTTGAACTCTCTCCCATTATTTACAAGAACAATCAAAATGAACTTGTAAAGAATAACTGGATTGAGTTTAAATTTAAGGGAACCGAAAAAGATCCGCAGGCTATTGGCGCAAAAGTTTACCTCTATTCAAAATCAGGAATGCAAATGGTACAACACCATACTGTGCGCGGCTACCAGTCAACTTCGCAAAACCTTATGCATTTTGGTTTAGGAAAAGATGATACCGTTTATAAAGCCGTAGTAGTTTGGCTCGATCAAAAATCTCAGCAGGTTTCTAATCTTTCACCCAATCAGTTGATCACATTTGATCATAAGAATGCTACTTCCGAAAAATATGTTTGGGAAAAGAAAGAAGACCCGATTTTTGAATTAGCAACACAAAAACTTAATGTCGATTATAAGCATGTTGAAAATGAATATGAAGATTTTAAGAAAGAAATTTTACTTCCTCACAAACTAAGTCGCTACGGTCCGGGGCTTGCTGTTGCTGATGTTAATGGCGATGGGCTTGAAGATTACTTTGTAAGCGGTGCTTTGCGTGCCCCAGGTGCACTGTACTTGCAAACCACAAAAATGACTTTTGAAAAATCCCCTTCACAACCATGGGAAGCAGATAAAAATTCTGAAATACTTGGTGTGCTCTTTTTTGATTGTGATGCTGATGGCGATATGGATTTGTATGCTGCATCTGGAGGAAATGAATTCAAATCCGATGATCCATTGTTGGTTGATTATCTATACATCAATGATGGCAAAGGAAATTTTTCAAAATCTTCCGGTGCAATCCCTAATATAAAATCAAGCGGATCATGTGTGGTTGCAGGTGATTATGATGGCGATGGCGATCTTGATTTATTTGTTGGAGGCAGAGTTGTACCAGCCAACTATCCCAAGCCCGCTAAATGCAGCATCCTTAGAAACGACAAAGGAAAATTTGTTGATGTAACCAAAGAAGTTGCTCCTGTGCTTGACAAGGGTGGTTTGATTTGCGCTGCAATTTTTACTGATTATAACAATGATGGCAAACAAGATCTTTTAGTTGCCGGTGAATGGACACCAATCATGGTATTCAAAAACATAGGTGGAAAATTTGAAGATGCTACAAAAGAGGCTGGGCTTGCAGATGCAAGCGGTTGGTGGATCAGTATTGCTGCCGGCGATTTTGACAACGATGGCGATATTGATTATGTAACGGGAAATGAAGGATTAAATACACGCTACTATCAACCCACCAAAGCTGAGCCGGTTGAAATGTTTGCATCGGATTTTGATAAAAACGGAACGAATGATATTGTAATCTCAGTTTACAATTTTGGAAAATCATATCCATTAAAAACCAGATTAACAATGGCAGAACAGATTCCAATGATTGGCGAAAAATTTCCCCTTTACAAACAATTCTCTCTTGCAACAACAGAAGATGTTTTTGGAAAAGATGCGCTGGCAAAGGCCGATCATTTTCAGGCAAACACACTTGCATCATCATATATTGAAAACAATGGCAATGGAACATTTACTGTAAAACAATTACCGGCTGAAGCACAGTTTTCGTGCATCTACGGTATAATCCCTTTTGATGTAAACAACGATGGTAATCTTGATTTGATCGCTCACGGAAATTTCTTTTCACCCGAATCAGAAACTGAAAGACAAGATGGATGCATTGGAATAACACTTATTGGAGACGGAAAAGGAAATTTTAAATCAATGAAAGTTGCGGAGAGCGGTTTCTTCAGTAATAAAGATGCAAAAGCTCTTGCAATGATTTACATGGGAAAAGATGAGCTTCCGGTAATCCTTGGTACCAATAACAATGATGCGATGTTCGCTTATGAGTTCAGGCATTACACTCAAAATCGTGTGCTGCTTACACAGCACGATCGGTTCGCCGAAATTTTTTACAAGGATGGAAGGAAGGCGCGGTATGAAGTAAACATTGGCTCGGGATATTTATCACAAGGTTCAAATACAATTTCTTTTGTTCCTGCGCTCATTGATAAGATTACGGTAACCAACGAAAAAGGCGAACAAAGAAAAGTTTTTGAAAATCCTACCGTTGCATCTAAATAATTAAGCGACAAAAAAAAATCTGAAGTAGTATGAAAAAGAATTCAGGAATGAGATTTTTTGCAGGAGTTTTTCTAATGGTAGCTCTGCTATCGGGTTATACTTCTTGCAACAGCAGCTATAAAAATTCTAATTTAAGTGTAGTTGATTTTCCAACTTACGATAGTACCAAGTTCGACCATACTGACATCGAAAGCGGAAAATTGTTTGACATTCTTACAGATAAAACCACAGGTCTCGCTTTCTCAAATACTGTTGGTTTTAGAATGAGAAACGATAATAATATCTACAACTATTTCTACAACGGTGCCGGAGTTGCTGTATTAAATGCGAATGGTGATTCATTACCAGATTTATATTTTACAGGCAATGCAGTTCACGATAAACTTTTTTTCAATGAAGGAAATCTTAAGTTCAAAGATGTAACAGAGCAATCAGGCATTCTTACAAAAGGAAAAGGATGGAGTACCGGAGTTTCAATCGTAGACATTAACAACGATGGCTTCGATGATATTTATGTTTGCCGCTCACGCTGGAAAGATTCGCTTGCCAATCTTCTTTATGTAAATAACGGCAACGGAACTTTTACCGAAAAAGCAAAGGATTACGGCATTGATGCAAGCTCAAGCTATACTATTATGGCAAATTTCTTCGACTATGATAAAGATGGTGATCTCGATTTATTTCTTGCCAACCATCCTACCGATTGGGTTGAGAAAATGCGCTTCAATAATTTAGAAAAAATAGAACAGAACAATAATCAAAGTGATTTGCTTTATAGAAATGACGGTGGAAAATTTACAGATGTATCAAAAGCAGCAGGCATCAATACTCACGGTTACAGCTTGAGTTGCACAGTTGCAGATTTCAATGGCGACACCTGGCCCGACCTATATGTGCCTAATGATTTTGCTATGTATGATTTGTATTATATCAATCAAAAAAATGGAACATTTAAAGAATCTACTCGCGATGTTTTTAAGAAAACAAGTTTGTTCGGTATGGGCAGTGATGCCGGTGATATTAACAATGATGGATATCCCGATCTTATAGCCGTTGACATGAAGTTTGATAAATCATACGTGCGCCGTTCGTTCATGCTTGCACAACGCCGCTCCGAATTCAATAACATGGTTTCAAGCGGATATCATTATCAGTATGTGCGAAACATGTTACAGTTGAATAATGGCAACGGAACTTTTTCAGAAATCGGTTGCATGGCTGGTGTAGATGCAACTGAGTGGTCGTGGTCGCCATTATTTGTTGACTTGGATAATGATGGTTTTCAGGATTTGTTCGTTTCAAACGGCTACTACAAAACTTTTAATATTGGTGAGCGCGAATTGGTGCAGGGATTAAAAGATGCAACTCGTCGTGGCGACAGCATCATGTTCAACAAGATTGCAAGAATCATCAACAACAAAAAATTAAAAGACCCCAATGAAGTTTTTAAAAATAACGGCGACCTCACTTTCAAAAAAATGACTGATGAATGGGGATTCTTTAAACCCGTAATCACGCACGGCGCTGCATTCGCCGACTTCGATGATGATGGCGACATCGATATTATCACAAGTAATACCGAAGAAAGCCCATTCCTTTATCGCAACAACACCTCACAAATGCTCAAGAATCATTTTGTGAATTTTAAATTTATAGGCGCATCAGAAAACAAAAATGGAATTGGTGCCGAGGTTCGTATTTATACAAAGAATGGATTGCAGTTTCAAACTAATCACATTGTAAGGGGCTATCAAAGTACTTCTCAGGATTTAGTACATTTTGGATTGGGAGATGCAATTGCGGTTGACAAAGTTGAGGTAACCTGGGTAAATGGAAAGTCGCAGGTATTAACCAAACTGCCTGCAGATAAAGTATATGTTTTGGATCAGAAAAACGCTTTGGCTATTCCTTCAGTTCAAAAACCGGCGCAACAGATTTTCTCCGATGTAACCCAAAAACTTAAAATAGATTTTAAGCATCAGGAAAATTCTTATGATGATTTTAAAAAGGAATTATTGCTTCCTGAAAAGAACAGTTATTTCGGTCCAGGTCTAGCAGTTGGCGATGTAAATAATGATGGGCTTGATGACTTTTTTGTTGGCGGTGCAGCACGGCAATCGGGTGTTCTTTTCACTCAAAATGCAAATGAAGAATTTTCAAGAAGCAATAATCAGCCATGGGAAAAAAATACACAGGCAGATTGCCTCAGCGCATTGTTGTTTGATGCTGATGGCGATAAAGATTTGGATCTGTATGTTGTTACCGGTGGAAATGAATTTAATGGCGGTGATAAAAATTACGCCGATCATTTTTATTTGAATAACGGAAAAGGAAATTTTACCGATGCAACTGCAAACATTCCCAATCTGCTCACCAGCGGTTCGTGTGTGGTAGCAGGTGATTATGATGGCGATGGTGATCTTGATCTATTTATTGGCGGAAGAGTAACACCCGAAAAATATCCCTTACCCGGTAAGAGTGTGATACTTAAGAATGATGGGGGGAAATTTACAGATGTAACTTCAACAG
>JBKJNS010000251.1:0-4092 GCA_046593455.1 Chitinophagales bacterium
CTTCCTGCTTTAAACCTAACTGAGGAAGTATGGTGTGCACTTGTTTTAGAATTGAATAATCACCGCAACCGGGGCACCACCGCACATCCTGATCGGTTTGAAAATCTTTTGCTGTGAGCTTTACTTCTGTTGCCGGTAATACTGTTGTTGTTTCAGCCATTTTTTAATTTCTTTTTTAGTTTTTTAATTTCTTTTTTTAGGGAAGGAATGTTTTCAGTGATTGTGCTCCATAAAATTTCATAATCAACATTAAGGTAATCATGAATCATTATGTCGCGCATTCCTGCCATTTTCTTCCATTCAATTTGAGGATTTGATTTCTTAAAATCTTCAGATAATTTTTTTGATACTTCTCCAATTACTTCATAACTTCTGATTGCAACTCGTTTAAGAAATTCATCTCTATAAAATTGCTTTCTACTGGCCCTTTTCTTAATCTCAAGCAGTATTTCTATCTCATTCAAAATGTGATCTAACAGATCATCAGGACTGTACGATGAATTCTGTTTCATTTAGAATATGTTTTTTGAAACGCCTGCCTATTCCTTTATCAGTTACCACTTCAACTTTTCTTTTTGTTAAATTAGTCAGTGTTTCATGCAAGTCAAAAAGGTTATCAAATGATTTTTTTCCTTTGTTAAACACAACTAAAAAATCGATATCACTTTTTTCATCTTGTTCTTCCCTAACAAACGATCCAAACAAACCAAGCCGCTTTACTCCAAACGAAAGAATTTTTTTCTCGTTGGAATGAATGGCATGAATTAATTCTTGTTTTGTCTGTATCATTTCTTTACCCTAAAATTTCTTTCATCTTCTCCACCAATTCTGCTTTCATAAATGGTACTCCCTGAATTTTATTATATGGCATTGCTGGCAGCAGGAATTTATCACGAATCACTTTTACCAATTGACCATTATTGATTTCGGGAACTAAGATTTTATCGTAGTTGTGTAAAATTTCTCCAAGGTTTTTTGGAAAAGGTTTAAGGTGACGTAAGTGTGCATGCGCCACTTTGTATCCTTCGCTTTGCATTTCTTTTACAGCAGCTTTAATTGCGCCGTAAGTTCCGCCCCAACCAAGAATTAGAAGATCACCTTTCTCAGGTCCTTCAACAGTTTGCAAAGGAATGCAATCAGCAATGCGTTCTACTTTTTCTTCGCGAAGCTTCACCATAAATTCGTGGTTCTCGGCATCGTAAGAAATATTGCCTGTAATATTTTCTTTTTCAATTCCGCCAATGCGATGCTCCAAACCTTTTGTTCCGGGAATTGCCCATGGTCTCGCTAATTTTTCATCACGAGCATAAGGCATAAACTTTTCGCCATTCTCTTTCATTTTTGCAAACTCAACTTTTATTTCTTTCAAATCATTTGCATTAGGAAATTTCCAGGGCTCGGCACCATTGGCAATGTATCCATCACTCAAAAGAATTACAGGAGTCATGTGTTGTAATGCAATTCTTACAGCTTCAAATGCAACTTCAAAACAATCAGAAGGAGTTTTAGCAGCAATTACTGGAATTGGGCATTCACCATTTCTTCCATTGAGCGCCTGCATTAAATCAGCTTGTTCTGTTTTGGTTGGAAGTCCGGTTGATGGTCCTCCTCTTTGAATGTTGCAGATGATTAAGGGAATTTCCAACATCGCTGCAAGACCCATTGCTTCTGCTTTTAAAGCCATTCCCGGACCCGATGTTGTTGTGATACCAATTGAACCACCAAAGGCAGCACCAATAGCAGAACAGATGGCTGCAATTTCATCTTCAGCTTGAAAAGTTCTTACCGCAAAATTTTTATACTTGGCAAGGTCATGTAAAATATCTGATGCAGGTGTAATAGGATAAGAGCCCAGAAAAATTGGAAGCCCGGATTTTTGTGAAGCTGCAATTAATCCCATTGCCAAAGCCTGATTGCCCATTATGTTACGGTACTCACCGGGCTCCATCTTGGCTTTGTCAACTTTATATCTTGTTGTAAAAGTTTCTGTTGTATCACCATAATGATAGCCGGCTTTTAGCACTCGAATGTTTGCATCTCTTACATCGGGCTTGGTTTTAAATTTTCCTTCAAGCATGTTAATGGTGTGTTCCATCGGGCGATCAAACATCCAATATAGAAAGCCGAGAACAAACATGTTTTTGCATCGGTCTTTTTCTTTAACACCTAATTGAATGTCTTCAATTGCTTCACGTGTAAGTTTGGTAACATCAATTTTTATTACGCGGTAGTTATCGAGTGATCCATCATCAAGCGGGCTTTTTTCGTAACCCGAGAGTTTAAGGTTTTTAGAATCGAAACCAGCAGTGTTCACTACAATTGTTCCGCTGCGTTTAAGGTTTCTTAAATTTATTTTTAAGGCAGCCGCATTCATTGCAACAAGTACATCGCTTGAATCGCCGGGAGTGTAAATCTCTTTACTTCCAAAATTTAACTGGAATCCCGATACGCCGGCAAGTGTTCCTTGCGGTGCACGAATTTCGGCAGGGAAATCGGGGAAGGTTCCAAGATCATTGCCGAGCATGGCAGAAGTGTTAGTGAACTGCCCTCCGGTTAATTGCATTCCATCGCCTGAGTCGCCTGCAAATTTTATTACTACTTCTTCGAGAGTTTCTGTGGTGCGCATTGATTTGTTAAACTTAAGATTGAATGTTTTTGAATAATTTTTTTTGGTAATGAAATATTTTTTTGAAATAGAATTTATTGATGGTCAAAATTACGACGCAAATAGAATGGTTTAATCAGAAAGTTTTAAAATTATATATACCGGCAAATGATCGCTGAAGCCTATTACTCCATCATCTTCAAAAGTTCTTTCAGGAATCATCTGTTGCGTTGCATCATCTTTCTTCAACATCCAATCTTGCTTAAAAATGTAAGCATTAGAAAATGTTCCGCTACTTGTAATTTGATTTTTTATTAATGATGTTGATACAATAATCTGGATGAGCCTGCTCCAATCCCCTCTGTAAAATTCACTTCCTTCACCTTTTTTCCAATCGAAATTAAAATCGCAGTTGTAAAATGAATTGTAATTTAATTCGGGTGATTTTCTTCCTTTCAATATTTCATAAACACTCTTATCGGTTGGATTATCATTGAAATCACCCATGATCAAAATTTTTGCCTGAGGATGAATCGCCATAATTGGATCAACTACTTTGCGAACCACATTTGCAACCACAATTCTTTTTGGTTCCGATGTTTCTTTTCCTTCACGACGTGAAGGCCAATGATTTAAGAAGAAATAAATAGTATCACTACCAACTAAACCAGTGATCCATAAAACATCTCTTGTAGGCCTTTCTCCATATAAACTAATGTCAACAGGTAGAGCTTTCCAGTCCAAAACTTTCATTGCATTCTTTTTATAAATCATTGCTACATCAATGCCTCGCCCATCGGGTGAATCGTGATGCATTATTTTGTATCCCAGCTTTTTTAATTGAGGATCGGCAATTAAATGTTCAAGCACACCCTTGTTTTCAACTTCACTCAATCCAATAATGTCTGCGCCTTTATCATTGTTCATTGCTTTAATTACCCGGGCAATGTTCGAGATTTTCTTTTCATACTTAGCATTATTCCAAAGGCTTTTTCCATCAGGAGTAAATTCAGCATCATCAACATTTGCATCATCATGTGTGTCGAAAAGATTTTCGACATTGTAAAAAGCAATCACCAGCGACTTTGGCTTTGCAGAAGATAGGTCTGAGTTTTTATTTCCTGAATAGCAAGAAACATTTAACAACAGAAGAAGTGATAGCAGAATAAGTTTGTACCGTAGCATATTAAGGGCTGCGAAAATAACTTGAAATCTTCTTTCAGTTTAATAATCAAAATCATTTTGTGAACTGATCAATTATAGTAATGAGTAATCTTTGTTTTGGTTCGTTAATTATGTGAAATGAAATTTGAATTAGGCAAATTTAATTGGGCTCAAAAATCTTTTTTTCATTACTCCGACGTTTTTTAATCAAATCTTTTACATTTGCGCTCCCTTACAATAAAATTATTGTAAGAAATATTACAGTTCTTTTAAATGTTATTTAGGCTCGTAGCTCAGTTGGTTAGAGCGCTACACTGATAATG
>JBKJNS010000257.1:0-3576 GCA_046593455.1 Chitinophagales bacterium
AATGGTCTTCCTTCCAAATCTATATCACTTGTTACAGAGGCTATTGCAATTCCTTTGTCCTGTACATAACCGCTTGTAGTATGCAGATCTGTTGCAGAACTAAACGGAACATTTGCACTTACAAGATAAGATTCGCGCGGCGCCATAAATGAAGAATAGGTTAAAATTGTTTGGTAAGAGTTTGTGCCATCGTAATAAATTAACCTGCTTGCTGATGGTGTGCCCGAATAAAAACATTGCCTGTTTGTTGCATTAGAAACAATAGAGAGCGATGAAGAAAATCTTCGAATAGCAATCACTTTTCCTGTTGCGCCGGGCGTAGCATTGTTAACCACTAAGTTATTAATCCACTCTTCACTCACGCTTCCTTTGATATACATTCCTACTGTACCAAACAAAGTTCCGCCGCCGCTTCCACTGAGTGAAACTGAATTGTAATAAAGTTTTACTGTACTGCAGTCAGTATAAATTCCATAAACGTTTTCAGCAAGCGTACCGGAAGTTGCTTTTATTTCTGAAACAAAATTATTGTAAGCTGTTCCTGTTCCTCCGCTAAGTTCTAATCCTTTTGATAACCCCGTTGCGTTTGTTGCTTTAATGGTGTAGATTTTATTTCTGTAAATACTTGCACCTCCGGTACCGCTGCACAAAGAATAAATTCCGGTTGCGAACCCACCCGTTAAATCATGAATGGTGTTATCGTAAACTGTTTTTAAACCCGATGGTGTTCCTGCAAGCGACATTGCTATTGCACCTACTGCGTTTGTTGAAGCACTGCCGGTTAGGTTATAAATTGTATTGGTGTACACTGTTTCAGAAAGTCCATTGTTTGTAGTTATAATCCCATAGATAGTTCCATTGGTACTTATTAAATCATGAAGGGTGTTATCGTAAATGGAACAATTGCCGGTTACCACTACAGTATTCACATTGATTGCTGTATGACTATTAGAACTTGTATTGGTGTATATTGAATTGCTTCTAACAGTTGCTGATGTACCTCCCATTGATATTTCATTGATAGCTGCAGGAGTGCCTGTATTGGTACAAGTAAAATTATAGAGTGAATTCGAGTAGATATCAGAGGTTGTATTTGTACCCGAAATTCCGGTAAGTATAGGGCCTGTAACTCCACCGGTGCTTGTTAATTTAATATCATGAATCAGATTATCATGGCAGGTAACCGAAGTTGAAGAACCAGTCGCAATTCCTGAAAATGTTCCGTCAGTGGTTGCTGTAACTGTGTCGCTATAAATTTGATTGCTGTAAATATTTGCAGAACCCGAAACCTGTGTTGATTGAATTCCACCAAAAATTGATTTTGAATATGAATCATGAATGGTATTGCTATAAATATTAAGGTTTGTGGAAACAGTTGCATTGGAATAGATTCCATAAAAAGAAACGCCACCTGTATTTCTGCATTTTTTTATTTCATTGCTGTATATGTTGAGCGTTTTTGGGCTTGCATCACATCGGATTGCACAAGGTGCATTGTTAGAAGTAACAGCTTGTATGGTATTGCTGTAAATATTTACAGTA
This sequence comes from Chitinophagales bacterium, assembly GCA_046593455.1. GTDB lineage: Bacteria > Bacteroidota > Bacteroidia > Chitinophagales > UBA10324 > JAJAYG01. Next base: position 1,543 of record JBKJNS010000257.1, read on the forward strand.
TTAGATGTGCCACTTCCTCCCATGTTACAATAAATTCCATATGAATCCATATTAGCGGCACTGGTAGAAGCGGTAATATTATTTAGATATACATCGACATTTGAGTTAGTACCAATGTCAAGATAAATGCCGCAAAGTTTTGCTGCAGGGTTAACCGCACCTGTGAGATTTGAACTACCCATGGTATTGTTTGCAATTTTAATATTGTTTTGAGCCGATGCAAATATTCCGGCTGCAATTACAGCACCACCTCCGTAATCGCTGAATGTGTTTCCACCGCTAACACCAAATTCATTACTCTGATCATAAAGATCATATGGAGTTGTGGTTTGTATGTAGCCTGCAAAATAAATTCCGGAGTAAACATTGGTGCAGGTGTTATAATAAAATTTATTGTAGGAATTTGTTCCCGCACTCGACAATATTGGAATGGCCAAAATGGTATCTTTATTATGATTTGCTCCATAAATACCGGCACTTGTTGAATTAGCTTTATTTAGTTTTACTGTACAATTCTTAATAGTCACATACTGACACCCATTGTAGCTCGATGCTCTCAATAAAGCATATCCCCATTCAAAACGATTGCTTAATGTGGTATTGAGAACATTGTCTTCCAAATCAATTCCGTCAAAGGTTACATAATCAGCACCAATAAATTTAATAATGCCATCTACTACTCCTGTTCCGGCATTCGAAATAATTTTTGGATTAGCACCCGCACCTGATTTCTGAAAAATTATTTGTGCAGAAGATGTTCCCGAAACCGTAATAGCGATATTACCTTCATTAAATGTTTGGCCTGCAGTAACATAATAAGTTGTTGGGCATGATGGGTTACCAAGGTTCAAATCAGCAATCGCTGTTGTAAACGAAATGTAATTAGAACAACTTGCGGGTAATGTATTATCAATAGTATAAAAGGCTAAGCTGCAACCGCCTTTAATAATTTTATAACCTCCAGGTGAACTTATGGTTGGTGCTTTTGAAGCAGCAGCAATGGTCATGCTGATACATTGGCCATCAATAAGATTACCACATGGAGCAGCTGCACCAATATTGTAAGCAAGCCAAAAATAATTTGTTCCTGATTGCAACACCGTTGAACCAGTGATGTTAAAGTTTGCAATGGTGGGAGTTAAGGAGCCAAAAAGCGTGGTGGTTGCAAAAGTTGAAGATGTTCCGGTGGAATAAATCTTTGCAGTCGCTGCATTGATATCAGCAATGGCAGTGGTACCATTTGGGTTTACTGTAAATTGTGTTGCGCTGATTGCAGAATTATATCCCGCAACGAATACATCAATTCGTATTATTGATTGATTGATTCCTCCTTGTGTAGCAATTCCACCAACCTGATTAGTGGTGCTGCATAAATAAATCATATTACCTGGTGTTGCATCAGATTCATCAGCACCTATATCTGGTTTTTTTCCTCCTCCTTTTGTTTGACCGCCTAATGGATAGCCTCCTGATGGTCGGGTTGCAGTTGCATCAAAATCATAAGTGTATCCGCTCACTTCAATGCCTCCGCTTTCAGCAAGATTTGCAGCAGTTGTGAGTAGATGCAAATAATTAGGATCGGAACCGATGATACTTATGAATGATGAATTTTCTGAAATCGTTCCTGCTTCCCTTGGGTTTACCATAAAATCAAAGTAGGCACATAGTGTTTGAGAACTATTGGTGCCATCATAGAAAATCAACTGTGATGCTGACGGTACTCCCGCGTAATAATTATTATTTGAAGAATTATTGTAATAGGTTGATAAAGTTGCATTGCTTCTTCTGTATGCTACAGTTTTTCCTGTGCCTGCTGCTGTGGTATTATTAATTATTAAGTTATTATTGGAAAGAAAATAAATTGCAGTATTAATGTAAATGCCGGAACTTCCAAATCCACTCCCTCCGGTACCACTCATGTAAACTGAATTATAAAATGCATTGATGGTAGTAGCAGTTGCAAAATTTAATCCTACTACTGCATTATTATTTGTAGCAGCAGCTGTTTTTAGATCACCTACAATATTATTTGAG
>JBKJNS010000276.1:0-4796 GCA_046593455.1 Chitinophagales bacterium
GTAACAGGTTTTCATACTGTATAATATGAATGAGCTCTTCGAGGCGGTAATGCAAATTGGGATCAAATGATTTTTCCCATGCTTCTTCTAATGAAGGAATAACTGCGGTGCCAAGCGAAATAAGTTTTTCAGTTACATGCTGATAGACTTCCTTATCGGGGTCATCAAGCAAGTTTATAAGAGCTGATAGTTCGCTGGTCATTTAAAAAAATTCAGGTTTTGAATTTTGGGTTTTGAATTTTGAATTTTTAAATCTTATGTCTTACGGCTTAAATTAGAATCCCTTCTTCTTAAACTTTGTAAATCCCCTCTTAGGAGCATCTTTCGCCTTCTCCAAAAGTTCCATGCAATCGCTCACTGTAAGTTTTTCGGGAACCATACCGGCAGGAATTTTTGCATTAAGTTTTCCGCTCTTTACATAAGGGCCCCATCTTCCGTTCAAAACCTGAACTCCGTTTTCTTTAAAATCTTTTATTACGCTGCTCGCCTTTTCTGCAATCAAAACAAGTGCTTCATCCAATGTAATCGTCATTGGATCCTGATCTTTTTTAATCGAGTAGAATTTTTTATTGTTCAAAACATACGGGCCAAATCTTCCTTCATTTACCATCACATCATCACCATCATGTGTTCCAAGATTGCGGGGAAACTTAAAAAGGGGCAGTGCTTCTTCAAGCGTAATGGTTTCAATACTTAAGTCGCCGCGAATTTTTGCATAGCGTGGTTTATCAGGATCATCCTGCAAACCTATTTGCACCATGGGTCCATAGCGCCCCATTCTTGCAATTACTTTTTTACCGCTCTTGGGATCAATACCCAAATCGCGTTCACCTGATGCTCTTTCTGCATTGTCCATTGTTGATTCTACATTTTTATGAAATGGTTTATAAAAATCATCAATCATTTTATCCCACTTAATAATTCCGTTTGAAATATCGTCAAACTCTTTTTCGATCTCTGCAGTAAATCCAAAATCCATTACGCTGGGAAAGTGTTGAATCAAAAAATCATTTACAATCATTCCAATATCGGTTGGAAATAGTTTTGATTTCTCAGCTCCTGTGTTTTCGCTCTCCATCAATTTACTGATCTCATCTTTCTTTAACAGCAACACACGGAATTCACGCTTCACTCCTTCGCGATCCTTCTTCTCAACGTAGCCGCGTTTTTGAACGGTGCTTATAGTAGGTGCATATGTTGATGGTCTACCAATACCAAGCTCTTCTAATTTTTTTACCAATGCTGCTTCAGTGTAACGTGCCGATGCGCGGGTAAATCTTTCTGTTGCCGCCATCTCAACAAACTTCAACTTGTCTCCAGACTTTAACGGCGGTAACATTCCTTCGGTGCTTTCAACTTTTGTTTCATCAGAATCATCATCGGTAGATTCCATGTAAACTTTTAAAAATCCATCGAACAATAAAACTTCGCCGCTGGCTGTAAGCTCTTCATCTTTAATTGTTGAGATGCCGATTTTCGCCGTTGTCTTTTCTAATTGAGCATCACTCATTTGCGATCCAATGGTTCGTTTCCAAATCAAACTATACAATCGCTGTTCATCATACTCGCCGTCAATTTCTTTGTTCTCAATGTATGAAGGTCGAATGGCTTCGTGTGCTTCCTGCGCATTCGCAGTTTTGGTTGCATACTTGCGCTGTTGCGCATAATTTTTTCCATAACTTTTTTCAATCTCAGTATGAATTGCAGTGAGCGCAGTTTCAGAAAGATTAGTAGAGTCGGTACGCATGTAAGTGATCTTTCCGCTCTCATATAATCTTTGTGCGATCAGCATGGTGCGCGCAACAGAGAAACTTAGCTTACGACTTGCCTCTTGTTGCAGAGTGGATGTAGTGAATGGTGCCGACGGAGATTTTTTCGCCGGCTTCACCTGCACATCATTCACTTTATAATCGGCGCCAATGCATTTCTTTAAAAAATTGAATGCATCTTTTTCTTCACTTTTATTTTTAGAAAGTTCTGCTTTAAAAACTACTTCATTCCCAAACTTATCTTTTGCTTTAAACTGTGCAACAATTTTAAATGATGATGTTGAATTGAATTGATTGATCTCCCTTTCGCGATCTACAATTAATCTTACTGCAACTGATTGTACTCTTCCGGCAGAGAGTGATCCTTTTATTTTTCTCCAGAGAATCGGGCTCAATTCAAATCCAACAAGGCGATCCAAAATTCTTCGTGCTTGTTGTGCATCAACCAAATTGATATCGATGGTTCGGGGATTTGCAACTGCATCTAAAATTGCCTTCTTGGTTATTTCATGAAAAACAATTCGCTTGGCTTTCTTAACATCTAATCCGAGTGCTTCACATAAATGCCAACTGATGGCTTCTCCTTCACGATCTTCATCAGTCGCTAACCAAACTTCATCGGCTTGCTTTGCTAATTTCTTTAACTCACTTACCACTTGCTTTTTTTCAGCGCTTATTTCGTAAGTGGGTTTGTAATGATTCTTTACATCAATAGCAGCATCAGATTTTGGAAGATCGCGAATGTGACCGAAAGAAGATTTTACAATAAACTTATTATCCAAAAATTTCTCAAGAGTCTTTGCTTTCGCAGGACTCTCAACAATCATCAGACTCTTACCCAACCCTTTTGTTTTTTTAGTTGCCATGAATTTTTTTGAACTGACCTACATTAATACAAGTGTGCAAAGAAATAAGAATGGGCGAGAATAATCAAAATTTTTATAGAAGGGAAAAGAAATGTATTTGCTGCTCACAAAAAATCGCATCAAAAGAGTTGTTATTTTTATCCGGCATCATTAAAAGAAATTACTTCTTCCTTAAAAATTATTCCCAAAGTTTCCAACTCTTTTAACACCGGCTCATATACTTGCGACATCACAGGAATGTGAATGCCGGTAAGAAATATTTCGGAGTGTAATAAAAGTTTTACCATCAGTGCCAAAGGCAATCCAACTGTTTTTGCCATGGCAGTATTAATTGCATCATCACCTTTTAAAACTAGTGTGCTGATTCTTCTAACCTGCTTTTCATCTTGCACAAATTCAAATTCATGCCTCATCACCACCAAATCATTATCGTGCGGTTGCATTACCCATTTTTTTTCAATCAGTTGCTGAAGAATTTGCGCAGGTGTTCCATGATCCAATAAAACCTTTTCATCACTGAATAACCCAAGCCATTCTAATCGTGAAATCATTTCGCTCTTCTTTCCGCAATCAAAATATTTTGCTGTGCGATCACGAATTGATTTATCAGAATGTTTTTTCTTCTCGGGTAAATAAGAGGAAAGCCATTGAGCGTAAGTAAGTGATGATGCATTTTCAATCACATAAGAATCTTCGGTTAATCCCAATTGCACCAATGCATTCCATGCTTCGCAATAACCTTCTTTGCGAAGAGTTGATCGCAGAATTGTTTTCACTCCTTCTAATCCATACTTCGAAATATATTGCAATGAGTCGCGATTGGGATACGATTCAAATTTTCCATAACCTTCCACTATAAATTTTTCTGTGGTAGTGAACATGCGGTGGTAAGGAACAAACTTCTTCACGCCATTTTCCAAATACTGCGCTGTGCCCTGCCCTGCTAAAATTACGTTGCGAGGATTCCATGTTACTTTATAATGCCACGGATTATCATCTGATTCGGGAGCAACTAAACCACCGGTACCCGATTTAAATGAAGTAATCACTCCGCCATTTTTTTGAACTTCATGTATCACCTTCATTGCACTCATGTGATCAATGCCGGGATCTAATCCCATCTCGCACATAAATAATAATCCAGACTTCTTCACATCATCATTCAACTCCTGCATTTCATTAGTCACATAAGAAGCGGTTACCAAATGTTTCTTGCAAGCGATGCAATCTTTAGCAACAAGAATGTGCAGGTGCGGTGGCAACATCGAAATCACGACATCGTGATTCGCTATCGTTTCCTTTCTCACCACTTCATCCTGTGCATCAAAAGCAATTGCATTTCCTTTTTCGTGACCACCAATTTTTTTCTCTGCAAGTTCGGCAGATTGATCTGCAACTGTTATCATTGTATTCCATGAAGCAGATTGATTTAGCAAATAATGAATCATTGCAGTAGCCGATCTTCCTGCGCCCAGCACCAGAATTTTCTTCATCTCTAAAAAAATTTATCTTGCAAAGGTAAAAGCCGAATTGTAGAGTTGGTGTTTACTAATTTAATCATGAAAGAAATCACACATAATTTTTCGTTCAAAGAATTTGAATCGGTGAATGAACTTCCGGTTGCGTATCAGGAATTATTATTGAAAGCAAAATCGGCAACTGAAAATGCTTATGCTCCTTACTCAAAATTCAGAGTGGGTGCAGCAGCTTTGTTGGAAAACGGAAGTTGCGTTACAGGAAGCAATCAGGAAAATGCATCGTCACCGGTTGGCATTTGCGCAGAGCGGGTTACACTTTCTGCAGTTTCATCAACACACCCCAATGTTGCAGTTCTGGCAATTGCAATTACTGCAAGAGCAAATAATTACACTTTGCATGAACCCGTTGCTCCCTGCGGAATTTGCCGGCAAACAATTTTGGAATATGAGCAGCGCTTTAACCGTGACATTGAAATTATTTTGCAAGGTGAAGAAGGAAAAATATTTTTAATCACTTCGGCAAAAAATTTATTGCCACTTTATTTTGGAAGGGATGATTTGAAATAATTAAATCGCCACAAAGAATTTTTAATATCTCATTTAAGAGTGATGTTACACTTATCTTTTTATCAATTCACATTACTGTTTGTTTCATTGCTTTTAATCTATTTAAGCATCCCAAA
>JBKJNS010000321.1:0-13959 GCA_046593455.1 Chitinophagales bacterium
AAATATTGCCGATGTGCTTGACATGAGTGTGGATCAAGCAATTGAATTTTTCTGGGAAGAAGATAAAATTGTTACACTCATAAAACCCTTACAAGATGTTGGATTGGGTTATGTAAAACTCGGCCAGTCATCTTCAACACTCAGCGGCGGTGAGGCACAGCGTGTAAAACTTGCTTCATTTTTAGGAAAGGGAAACCTGCCTGTCGGCAGGCAGGTTACTCAAAAACCTGTGCTGTTTATTTTTGATGAACCAACAACCGGACTTCATTTCCACGACATCAATAAACTGCTTCACTCATTTGCTATGCTGATTGAAAACGGACACACTGTAATCATCATTGAACACAATGTGGAAGTAATCAAGTGCGCCGATCACGTTATCGACCTGGGACCAGAAGGCGGAAATGGCGGCGGGTATTTAATTTTTCAGGGATTGCCTGAAGATCTTGTGAAGGTGAAGGAGAGTTGGACGGGAAAATATTTGAAGAGGAAACTATAACTCTCTCTTTTTTCCAACACACAAATCAAATTACTCGTGAGCAGTATTCTGTTTCATCTTCGTTCTAATTCCTAAGAGTTGATACAAGGGGCACCATCCAAAAATTGCAGTTGGAATAAAAATAATTGTTGCAACGAGTGATAAAATTCCAACAGCCCCTGTTGTTACGTCGTGAAAAAACAAGAATACAAATAATATAGCTGCTGCAACTCTTATCAGGCGATCAATTAAACCAATGTTTTCTTTTATGTTCATGATTGAAAAGTTTATGAGTGCAAAGAAACTTTTACTCATGATCTCGACCACTGATCTACATCACACAGCAATATGATTTTTGATATCATGACATTTATCATGCAGCAATTTGATATCCATCATCAGTATTGCTTTAAACGCAAGTGACTTTTGCAGAGAAGTAAAAATTCACCTAAATGAAAAAGCTAATAAACGTTTTACTCTTCTCTTTAATCATTTTATTTATTTTCTCTTGCAAATCGGTTGATAAAAAGCAAAACGATGATGCTGTAACAACAACCATCGATGATTCTTATAAACCTGCGGCTGCTGCCGATGCGGGTAATCCTATGAATAACATTGGAATTGGTCCGGTAAAAGAAAGATTTGCACTTGGTGCAATTGATGCCAACAAAGCAACTATTGGTAAAGATATTTTTGAAGCCAAATGCACCTCGTGTCACAAATTCACCTCTGATAAATATGTAGGCCCCGGTTTATTAGGTGTAACTGAAAGAAGATCTCCGGAGTGGATTGTAAATCAGATTTGCAACCCTACCGAAATGACGGAGAAGGATCCTATTGCCCATGAATTACTGGAAACTTATCTCACTCAAATGACCAATCAAGATATTACAGTAGATCAGGCAAAAAATATTCTTGAATATTTCAGACAACAAGACGCCGCTCATAAAGCACAATAAAATTTTTCTTCAATAACTAAACCATTATAAAAATGAAAACTTCAATGATCATTAAAACAGCAGCAGCTTTTGGTGTTGCTGCAATTTTATTTTTTATTGTGCAGCAATGCACTCCGGGAAATAAGAGTACGATGAGTATGGCCGGTGATGCAGCACAAAAAGTTTATGTTGCTCCAGGGCAAAAAGATGAGTTTTACGAATTTCTTTCCGGTGGTTTCAGCGGGCAGGTAAGCGTTTACGGCTTACCCTCTTGTCGGCTGTTAAAAGTGATTCCTGTTTTTTCGGTGAACCCCGAAAACGGTTATGGATTTAATGAAGAAACCAAACCGATGCTCAACACCACAGATGGTTTTGTTCCATGGGATGATAGTCACCATACAGAACTTTCAATGACGGATGGAAATCCCGATGGCAGATGGCTTTTCATCAATTCAAATAACTCTCCTCGCATTGCACGCATAGACCTCAGCACTTTCCGTACGGCAGAAATTATTGAAATACCAAACAGCGGAGGCAATCACTCTTCACCATTTACTACTCCGAACACTGACTATGTTGTGGCAGGAACTCGCTTTAGTGTTCCCCTTGGTGACAATCTTGATGTTCCTATTTCTTCTTACAAAGAAAATTTTAAAGGCACGCTTTCATTTATCAAAGTAGATCGCATCACCGGAAGCATGAGTATGGGTTTTCAAATTTTAATGCCTGGTATTGATTATGATCTTGCACATTGCGGCAAAGGGCCATCGGATGGATGGGCATTTTTTACTTGCTATAATTCAGAGCAGGAACACACGTTGCTTGAAATGAATGCAAGCAAAAATGATAAGGATTTTATTGTGTGTGTGAATTGGAAAAAAGCTGAAGAATATTTAAAGCAGGGAAAAGCAAAAGAGTGGAAGAGCGATTACATTCATAATTATTGGGATGAAAAAAAGCAGATGGCAATCTCTGAAACAAAACATAACACGATGGTTCTTGATCCTAAAGATTGTCCCGGTCTTGTTTATTTTATTCCTTGCCCAAAATCTCCACATGGTTGTGATGTTGACCCCAGCGGTGAATACATTTGCTGCGGCGGAAAACTGGCTTCAATAATTCCGGTATATTCATTTACTAAATTACAGAATGCCATTAAGAACAATGAGTTCGATGGCGAATATCAGGGAATACCTATTGTGAAGTACGCTGCTGCAATTGCAGGTGAGGTACAGAAACCTGGTCTTGGTCCGTTGCATACTGAGTTTGATGATAAGGGATATGGTTACACTTCCATGTTCGTTTCTTCCGAAGTGGTGAAATGGAAAATCGGAACATGGGAAGTAGTAGACAGACTTCCAACTTACTATTCTATTGGTCACCTCTCAATTCCTGGCGGTGATGCCATGAAGCCCTTTGGTAAATACCTCTTGGCAATGAACAAGATCACTAAAGATCGTTACCTGCCTACCGGACCCGAATTAAATCAATCGGCACAGTTAATTGATATTTCAGGCGACAAAATGAAACTGCTCTATGACTTTCCTACTGTGGGTGAGCCACATTATGCGCAAGGTATTGCCGCTGATTTAGTATCAAAAAATCAGGTGAAAATTTTTAAGCTCGAAGAAAATATGCATCCTTATGCCACAAAGAAAGAATCAGATACAAAGGTTACACGCAACGGCAAACGTGTGGATGTTTACATGACCACCATTCGCTCGCACTTTGCACCTGATAATATCGAAGGAGTTTTTGTGGGCGATACTGTTTATTTCCATGTCACCAATCTCGAACAGGATTGGGATGTACCTCATGGCTTTGCAATTAAATCATCGACAAGTTCAGAGTTGCTCTTAATGCCGGGCGAAACTTGCACCACCAAATTTGTTCCGAAGAAGGCAGATATATATCCTTTCTATTGCACAGATTTTTGTTCGGCACTTCACCAGGAAATGCAGGGATACTTAAGAGTGAGCAAGCCGGGAAACAATGTGAAATTGCAATGGGGAACAGGAGATACAGCACCCGTGCAATAAAATAATTTTAATCGGCACGACAGATAATAAACAACAATATTTTACTGTCGTGCTTTTTCCTTCTCTCTTCAATTCGGAAATAAGAATTAATTAATAAAATAACTTGATGAAGAAGAATTCAAGAATACTAATTGCAGCGCTTTGCTTAGCAATGATTCCATCTTTTTGGTTTCCGCTTTGGAATATTCTATTGGGAGCGCCACAATATCCCGAAGGACTGCACATGGAAATCTGGCAAGATCATTTGAGCGGCGATTTAAATACGATCAATGGCTTGAATCATTACATAGGTATGCAAACGATTGAGGAAGAAGATTTTCCCGAACTGAATTACATTATGTGGTTTGTAATCGGCGTAATTGCCACCGGATTGCTAATGGCTTTCATTGGTAACCGGTGGCTGTATGCTGGATGGTATTTTATTTTTCTTGCCATAGCTGCTTATGGTATTTATGATTTCTGGCAATGGGAATACATCTACGGTCACAACCTTGATCCCGCTGCGCCTATTAAAATGGAAGGCATGAGTTATCAACCACCTCTGATCGGGTGCAAGCAACTTCTTAACTTCACTGCTTGCTCTTTTCCTGCATTGGGCGGAATACTGATTATGATGATGGGAACAGTTTCGTTTTGCATTCTTGCTTTTGAATTTTATTTCAGAAAAAAAATTGAAACCAAACATGAGAAACACAATTACGATTTGCGTACTGCTGCTGCTCACATCATGTAGTACACAACCTCAGCCAATACAGTTTGGAAGTGATGGTTGCGACTATTGCCGTATGATGATTGCGAATGAAATATTTGGTGGTGAAATAGTAACGAAGAAAGGAAAACTTTACAAGTTTGATTCGGGAGAATGCATGATCAACTTCTTAAGAAATAATAAAGTGAGGGAAAATGAAATCGCATCGCAGTGGGTGATTAATGCTGCGCAACCGAAAGATCTGATTGAGGCAACGAAAGCTATTTATGTGTACACAGAAAAATTTCCCAGCCCGATGGGTGGATATATTTCTGCATTTGAATCGAAAGAAGAAATGCAAAAATTTATTGAGCAGTATGGCGGCGATGTTTTGAGTTGGAATGAAGTAAAAGAGAAGGCAATAAAAATCTGAACTGAAATTGATAAAGACCATAACACATAGAAACAGAGATCGGGGAATAGTAAATTATCTTTTTATTCTGTCGTTCATTCTCCTATTTCATTTTTCATCAGCAAAAGAAATTCAAGTAGGGAAAACTTTTTCTGTACATACCATTCATGAAGCAATTGCTATTGCCGACAGTGGCGATGTGATAATAATTTATGAAGGGAAATATGTGGAAGGAAATCTGATCATCAATAAACCCATCACACTTTGCAGCAACGGAGTTGTGGTGATTGATGGCAAACATGAGAAAGACGTAATCACCATCACTGCCCATGATGTGGTGATTGATGGTTTCACCATTCAGAACTCAGGTAAAAGTGATTTAAAAGAGTTTGCCGGCATTCATATCATTAACGCAAATAGTTGTTTCATCAGCAATTGCACGTTGCTCAATAATTATTTCGGAATGTATCTCGATAATTGCAGTTCGTGCATCATTTTACACAATACAATAACAGGTGGAGGAGGTGAAGAATCATCGGCGGCAAACGGAATTCAACTTTGGAAATGCGATAAGAATTTTATTGCAAAAAATCATGTAAGCAACCACCGCGACGGAATCTATTTTGAGTTTGTGACCAACACATTTGTAATCGAAAACCTGAGTGAACATAATCTGCGTTACGGAATTCATTTTATGTTTTCGAACCACGATGATTATGTGAAAAACATTTTTCGCGAGAACGGAAGCGGTGTTGCTGTGATGTATTCCAGCTATGTAAACATTATTCAAAACATCTTCGATCACAACCGGGGAGATGCATCTTATGGTTTACTATTGAAGGAACTCACGAGCAGCAGAATCATTGGTAATACATTCGTGCAGAATACTATTGGCATTTTTCTCGAAGGCACTTCACGAAGTTTTTTTTCTGAAAACACTTTTCAAAATAACGGATGGGCATTCAGAATTTATGGTGACTGTTACAGTGATACTATTCTTGCAAATAATTTTTTCTCCAATACTTTTGATGTAGCTACGAATGCGGGTGAGAATGAAAATTTCTTTTCAAAAAATTACTGGGATAAATACACCGGCTACGATTTGAATAAAGACGGCGTGGGTGATGTGCCGTTTCATCCGGTGAGTTTGTATTCGAAATTAGTTGAAGTTGTGCCTAACAGTATTTTACTCATGCACAGTTTTCTCGTTAACATTCTTGATGAAACTGAAAAAGTAATTCCTTCTATTACGCCCAAAGAATTCCGCGACGAATCACCTCATATAAAACCCAATGACTATGCTGCGGGTTGAACAACTGAAAAAACATTTTGGCAAATTGGCTGTAATTAAAAATGTTTCTGTTGACTTCGGCAGCGCACAAATAGTCACCCTTATTGGGCAGAATGGTTCCGGAAAAACCACGCTCATAAAATGTATTCTTGGATTAGTGATTGCCGACGAAGGAAAAATTTTAGTGAACAATCAACTCATTGCCCATGCCTGGCAATACCGAAGCAACATTGGTTACATGCCGCAAATAAGCCGCTTCCCCGAAAATATTAAAGTGCGGCAATTGTTTGAAATGATCAAAGACATTCGCAAACATAAAAGTGTGCTTGACGAAGAATTGTATTTACAATTTGAATTAGAAAAAATTGCAGAGAAGAAAATGAGTACGCTCAGCGGTGGCATGCGGCAGAAAGTAAATGCGGCAATTGCTTTTCTTTTTAATCCCGACATATTGATTCTTGATGAACCCACAGCAGGATTAGATCCGGCTGCCTCAGAAATCCTGAAAACAAAAATCAGAAAAGAAAAAGACAAAGGCAAACTGATTTTAATTACTACTCACAATATGAATGATGTGGATGAACTTGCAGATAAAGTAATGATGTTGAGTGATGGTGAAATAAAATTCTATGGGTCGCTCATTGAGTTGAAAGTGAATTCGGGAAGCGAAAAAATATCTCAGGCATTAATCAAAGCTTATGAAACTTATGGTCGCAACTAAGGTGTTAAAATATGTGATCTACGACGTACTGCGAAGCCGCATGGTGCTTGCGTATTCACTACTGCTTTTTATTTTATCGTTCGCTTTATTCTATTTGGAAAGCGATCCGCAAAAATCTGTTTTGAGCTTGCTGAATATTTTAATGCTGCTGGTTCCGTTAGTGAGCATCATCTTTGGCACCATTCATTTTTATAACTCGCGTGAGTTTATTGAAATGCTGCTTGCACAACCCATCAGCCGCCGCAGTATATTCTTTGCCGAATATTTAGGATTGGCAATTTCACTTTCACTCGCAGTTCTTTTCGGCGTAGGTATTCCTGCGCTTGCTTTTGGTTTCAGCATGAACACACTTTTGCTTTTACGCATTTGCATTTGGCTCACATTCATCTTCACAGGTATTGCAATGCTCAGTGCTGTGATCACGAATGATAAAGCAAAAGGCATGGGCATCTCGCTGCTGTTGTGGTTTTACTTTTCCATTTTGTTTGATGGTCTTGTACTGCTCATACTGTTTTACTTCAGCGATTACCCCATGGAAAAACCTACAATGATTTTATCGGCATTAAACCCGATTGATCTTGCACGTATTGTAATGCTCATGCGCCTTGATGTTTCTGCACTCATGGGTTACACCGGTGCTGTGTTTCAAAAATTCTTCGGGAGTAATTTTGGAGTGTATGTTGCAACTGCTGTGCTGTTGTTTTGGGTTGCAGCGCCTGCAGCTTTTGCAGTTAAGATTTTTAAGAGGAAAGATTTGTGAAATTGAAGTTTGATTTCTCTCACGATTTCAACTGATAATCATCATAACTTCTGCATGTAAGGCGTAATACTTTTGACAGAACTTATTTAAAGTTTTCGGCATGAAGGAAACCACACATGTATTCACGAGTGACAATTTGCATCTTCGGTCTGCTGTGCATAAGCAGAAGAATAATTTTTCAATTTCAAAATTACCCGAAATGAAAAAACAATTAGCAGTAGGCAATGAAAAAACAATTGAAGAAGTCCGCAGGGAATTCAATAACCAATATCCTTTTTTGAAACTCGAATTTTTTTCAGTGCGCCGCAAAAAGAATGAGCTTTCACCCAACTCAAAAATAATTTCTCACGATAAAAAAATTGGTGTACTGCGCAAAAAAAATAAAGAAGACAAAATTTCTATTGCACCTGCAAATACTGTTCTGCAGGTAGAACAGGAGTTTGAAAATATTTTAGGGCTGCATGTTCAGGTATTTCGCAAGTCGGGGAATATTTGGATTGAAACAAACCTAACCGATGGGTGGACACTGGCAAAACAAAACGAAGAAGGTCTTGAGTTGAGCAAACCATTAAAGAAATCGAAAGAAGAAAATGAATTCCCGAACCTTGATACTGAATAATTTTTTTTCTTAGTGTAGCAGCAAATTATTTATTTCAGTTCACCATCTTCTTCAATTTCTCTTCATTCAACAGTGAAATCTTTCCGTCTATAATGTCAATGAGTTTTTCGCTCTTAAAATCACTTAATGTTCTAATGAGTGATTCGGTAGCAGTGCCAACTACCTGCGCCAAATCTTCGCGGGTAATATGAATGAGCGGGCGGTCAAGTGCTGTTTGCCTGTAACGATCGAACACATGAAGTAATGCATCTGCCACTCGCTTGCGCACAGAATTGTATGCGAGATGAATAAGCTGATCTTCTTTCTCCGATAAATTATTTGCTATCATTTTTATAAATGCACTTGACACTACAATATCAGTACTGAGTAGTTGAAGAAACTCATCACGCGGAATAATAATAATGGCAGAATCTTCCATGGCTTCAGCGCTATCGGCATAAAACTTTTCTTCGAGCAGCGGAACATAGCCGAAATAATCACCTTCCTTTAAAATGGAAATAATCAATTCCTTTCCATCCTCATTGGTCTTAAATATTTTTACTTTTCCGTTCTTGATGAATAATAAATTTTTAGGGCGGTGCTCAGATTCATAAATCAACTGACGTTTGCGGAAATGAATTTCTTCATGATCAATTGTAAGATTTTTAAGCTGCTCTAATTTTCTTGCTTCACTTATAAATTGATTAAGTCCTTCGGCGCCCGGTGCAAACTCCTTATTTAACGACTCAGATTTTTTCAACCGCACTTCAATGGCATTGAGCAATTCACTCTCTTCAAATGGCTTGGTGATGTAATCATCGGCACCCATTTCCATTCCTTTTCTCACATCGGTTCTATCGGTTTTTGCAGTGAGAAAAATGAAAGGAATATTTGCTGTCTCTTTATTTTTACCCAGCAGATGCAGCACACCATAGCCATCAAGCACCGGCATCATGATGTCGCAAATAACAAGATCGGGTTTTTCTTTGATCGCGATTGATGCACCAATTTTTCCATTCACGGCAGTGAGCACTTTGTAGTTTGACAGTTCAAGAATCTCTGCTGTGTTTTCTCTTACATCTTTATTGTCTTCAATAAGCAATATTTTTTTCATACGATTAATTTTATAGGAATGTTGATCATGAATTCTGTACCATGATTTAATTTTGATTTGTAAGTAATTTTTCCCTGTAACAACTCTACATACTTCGTTACAATGTGTAACCCAAGACCGGTGCCTTTTATGTTCAGTGCATTTCTTCCTCTAAAGAAACGATCGAACAAATGATCCCGATCTTCTTTTGAAATACCAATGCCATCATCTTTTACCGAGAGTTGTAATTCATCTTCCGAAAGGGTAGTACGCACTTCAATCTTTCCTTCATCATCAGAAAATTTGATGGCATTGGAAAGAAGATTGAACAGAATGTTTTTTAGCAGTTGCTTGTCGGAATAAATATTCTCTTCACCATGATGCTTATAAAATATTTGTTGAGCGGGCTTTCGCAACTCATTCATCTCATGAATAATTCCGTTCACAAGTTCAGTAATAGAAAATTCAGTCGACTTCGTTCGAATCAACCCTTCATCCAGTTTTCCTAATGAGAGGAAATCTTCAAGAATGTCGGTGAGGTTTTTTACATTCTCCATAATGCGGTTTACATGGCGATCACGGTTTTGTTGTTCTTCTTCTTTCTTATATTTTTCTATCAGTGTTGCAGAAGACAGAATGCTGCTGAGCGGCGTACGAAATTCGTGCGATGCCATTGAAACGAAGCGCGACTTTAAATCACTGAGTTCTTTTTCTTTGTCGAGTGCTTTTTCCAATTCTTCTTTTGAGCGCTCTAATTGTTGAAGTGTTTCGCGCAATGCAAGCGTGCGCTCTTCAACACGTTGTTCCAATTCTGTATTCAGTGATCTTACTTCATCAGCAAATTTTTTAAGAATTTCCTGCTGCTTTAGAATTGAATTTTCATTCAGTTTTCTAACGGTGATGTCAGTAATAAATGCAATCACAAATGTTTCTTGTTGCACGCGGTAGTGGCTCAAACTAATTTCTACAGGAAAATTGCTGCCGTCTTTTCTTTGTGCCGAAAGATCTAAGCCAATACCCATGGGGCGATTTTGCGGGCTATGCATAAAGCCATTCCGTAATTTTTCATGATGACCTTTAACATTCACGGGTACCAATGATTCAATTTTTTTTCCAATCAACTCATTCTTGTTATAGCCGAATTGTTGTTCGGCAAAAGTATTCATGAGTAAAATATTGCCCGATGCATTTATCATGATCATACCAATGGTTGCACTCTCAAAGAGATCTTCGAACTTCATGTTTTGATGAACTGATTTTTTTTCTTCCATAGCTTCGGTGAAGAAAACAAATATATCGGATGAAGTGCAATTCAATAAAAACGGTGCTTGACTTTTGAATGAGAAAACTGTTAATCATCGTTTTTCAAACCTTCCTGTTTTTTCTATCAATTTAATACGGAATAAAATTCCCTTATAGGGACCCCAATCATTCTTATGCGGCGATTCATTTGTGACAAATGATGTTTCGCTGCTATTAATTGTTGCTACCTTATTAATTAATTTTTGTAGTCCCGTTTTTTGATCATCGCCTTTAAGCTCTTCGTATCTTCCCCATGCAATTACACTTTTCCAATTTGTAAAATCCTCCATGCGGTCCACCTCAAAACAAACCATGGGGTTACTGCGCATCATTTGAATTTTCATTCCTTCTTTTGAATGCGCATAGATGTATCCTTCTTCATAGGCATAGGTTACAGGTACTACATAAGTGAGCCCGTTTGCAGCGCATCCTATTCTGCCAATCATTTCCTGTGATAATAGTTTTTCTATTTGGTCGGGAGCCAATTCACCAAGCATGTAAATAAAAATTTTTACGAAGGTGATTTTTTACTGATGCTACCTGTATGATAAATATCATTTAGATAATTGATATTTATCAATAATAAAGAGTGTGAGAAAAAGTAAAAATCACTTCCCCTTAAACTCCGCTTTTCTTTTTTCTAAAAAAGCTGTGGTGCCCTCTTTAAAATCTTCGGTATCCATGCAGCGGCTGAATTCATCGATCTCGATCATATATCCGTCTTCACCTTTTTCAAAGTGAGCATTTACGCAGGCAATAATCTGATCGATTACCAATGGAGATTTTGATTTTATCTTATTTAGAATTGAAAGGCATTTAGGAAGCAACTCTTCTTGTGTTGTTACATAATTCACCAATCCAAAATCAAGTGCTTCCTGCGCCGAGATCATATCACCAGTGAGCAATAACTCAGTTGCTTTTCCTTTCCCTAAATTCCTTGATAAGCGTTGCGTGCCGCCATAACCGGGAATAATTCCCAGATTAATTTCGGGTTGACCAAATTTTGCATTCTCACTCGCAATGCGCATGTGGCAAGCCATTGCAAGTTCACAACCTCCGCCCAATGCAAAACCATTTACTGCAGCAATCACAGGTTTGGCTGTACTCTCAATTTTGTTAAAAATGCGATGTCCGTTCTCCGCCATCTTCTTTGCTTGTGAAGAAGTGAATCTTACAAACTCACTAATGTCGGCACCGGCAACAAAAGCTTTTTCGCCGCTACCTGTAATGATTACGCCGCGTATATCTTCATCTTCATTAACCCGATTAAAAATTTCATCAAGGTCTTTTACCACCTGTTGATTAAGGGCATTCAATTTTTCAGGGCGATTGATGGTGATGGTTAACAGGCCATCATTTAATTCGGTGAGCAGTGATTGGTAGTTCATGAAAATTATTTTTTAGTTGAAGGAATTTTGAAACCTATGGGTTTGCGGTTTTTTATTGCAGGTTCAAGTAGCGACTTTATGTATTCGAATATGCGAATGATCTCTTCATCGTGATTTGATAACCGATTTTCCATTGCAACAATCTTATTGAGAATTTGCTTGTGAGCAAGAATGAGCTGACGCATTTTCACAAACAAGCGAATGATTTGAATGTTCACTGCAATTGCTTGTTCGCTGTTAAGGATTGATGAGAGCATTGCAATGCCTTGTTCGGTAAAAGCCATTGGCAAGGCACCGCCTAAATAACTTTTAGATGGTATCACAAATTGTGATACCAGCAAATCAATTTCCTTTTTATTTAGAATAAACATGAAATCCTTTGGAAACCGATGAATATTTCTTTTCACTTGCTGCTTTAATACTCTTGTTTCAACTCCATACAGCACAGCTAAATCATAATCAAGCATCACACGTTGTCCTCTGATAAGAAAAATTTTTTGTGAAATAACTTCTTCAGAAGTTCGAATCGACATGCTTGCTTTCCTTTTATTCATCTTTTATTTTTAAACTTATTTTAAGATCTCAAATTATGATCTTAAAAATAAAATTTAAATGATAACTGTGGTATCACAATTTGTGATACCATCATTTCATTTCTAAATCCATATTCTGCATTCAACCAAACTTGAGGTCACAAATTGTGACCTCAAAAGACACTTAATTATTTTTTAAGCTTGTCACAAATTGTGATAACCTTTAAAAATTGATTTCTAAAACTGCCGATGTTTACTTACAAATTCCTTAATGTAGTCAGCGATTTCAAGTGTCGTTGTTCCCGGTGGAAATAATTTTCCAACTCCCATTTCATTTAATGTTTTCATATCATCATCGGGAATAATTCCACCACCGGTAATTAGCACATCGTTCATTCCTTTTTCCTTCATCAGCTTTATCAATTTTGGAAACACCGTCATGTGCGCACCGGAGAGAATCGAAACGCCGATTACATCCACATCTTCTTGCAGCGCAGCATTCACAACCATCTCTGGTGTTTGGCGCAGGCCGGTGTAAATTACTTCCATGCCTGCATCGCGCAATGATGAGGCAATCACTTTTGCACCGCGATCATGTCCGTCAAGACCGACTTTGGCAACTAAAACTCTTATGGGGCGATTCATAAAATGTGAATGGTGAATGGTGAGTAGTGAATGGTGAGTAGTGAGTGGTGCATAATGAAATAGAGAATTTATTTTTTGCTTTTTGATTTCTTTGTTATGGCTGGTTTGGGAGTAATTTTTTTCGTCTTCTTTTCAACCCAACCATCTTCATCTATTTTTTTATCGAGAAGATTTCTATCGAGAAAATCATTGAGGCGCTCAACAGAAATATTTGAAATAATTTCTCCGAATTCATTTACACTTATTTCCATGCCCCTCAAATCGGGATGTGTTTCTGCAATTTTCTTTTGCTTCTTTTTCATTTTATCAAAATCATTTGATCAAAAATAGCATGAACATTTTGTAAGCGGCTTAAAGATTTTTCTTTTCCCAGCAATGAAATTATTTCGTAAACAGAAGGACCATTCTTGGTGCCTATTAAGGCTACTCTAAGAACAGGTAGCAAATCACCGGCTTTTAAATTGTTTTTTTGAAGAAATGAATGAAGCAACTGATCAATGGCTGCAGCATTGAAATCATTTTGGGTTTTCAGTTGATCTTCAAGCAAAAGAAAATTCTGTTTTGCTTTTTCATTCCATTTACTTTTTACAATTGACTCATCGTAAGATTTTATGTCTTCAAAAAAGAAACTTCCACTTGCCCAAAACTCTGAAATAAAATTGCATCTGCCCTTCAGCACATCACAAACCTTAGCTACATAATTTTCATTGGCCGAAATATTTTTTTCATTAAGAATTGGAATGAAGTAAGAAGCAAGCTCTCTTCCGCTTTTCATTTTCATGTATTCATGATTGAACCACTTCGCTTTTTCAAAATCAAACTTTGCTCCTGCCTTATGAATGTGTTCAATGCTGAATTGATCAATCATTTCTTCCATGCTGAAAAGTTCCTTATCGCCGGTTGGATGCCAGCCGAGCAATGCAATAAAATTGATAAGTGCTTCGGGAAAAAATCCAAGTTCGCGAAAACCTGTAGGCTCCTCTCCTGTTTCAGGATCTTTCCAGTTGAGTGCAAAAATGGGAAAACCTAAACGGTCACCATCTCGCTTGCTTAACTTTCCGTTTCCATCTGGT
>JBKJNS010000053.1:0-4394 GCA_046593455.1 Chitinophagales bacterium
AATCATGCATGGATGATTATCTTTTGTCAATGTAAACTCATGTACATCGGTACCGTATCCGTTCAATGGCTTGTAATTATCAATTAAATTGTAGTTTGAGTCAAGGACGTCAAAAGTGGCATTGGTCCAATGCGAGAGATAACCATTCGGATTTAAATCCCAATCCCATGGCGCGCCAACTTTTGGACTGAAGTAAACAGAATCGCCATTTGATTCCATAATATTGTACCCATCATATTTGCTCGGGAAAATGCTACCCCATGAATCACAGAAAACCTGACCCGGCGCAGGGTTATTATTAACTAAAATAGTGTATCCACCAGTGAGATCGCGTTCATCTGCTTCACTCCAAGCTGCTTTTGCTTCTTCATATCCGTTCTTATTTAATTCCTCTTGCCAGGCAGCATTTTTTAGTGAAATAAAATTGGCTTTCTCTTCCGCCGTGTATTCACGATGAGTGGCGAAAGTAAAAATGTAACTATCTAAATTTCTTTTTTCAGTGCTTCTTAATCCTTTCGAAATAGTTACCGTCACTTGCTCATCATAGGCAAATGCAACATCCGGATTAAGATTGATTGTTTTTCCATTGCGTGCAAGAATAATTTTAAAAGTATGCAAGCCACTCTTACTTCCTTCAATTGTAAAAAGATTATTCTTAAGTGAAGAAGCATCAATTTGATTACCCTCTCTTATTACAATGATATGCTCAGGGTTATTCATTTGAGAGCCTGGCTTAGGGGAAACAAACTGGTATTGTGCAAAAGCTACCGAAGAAATCAGCAACATTAAACAGGTTAAAATTTTCATAGGGGGATTTGTTTTTTTAGATGAAATTATTCAATAAAGATATTTTTCTTTTTTGAATAAAAAAAACAGGTCACGAAAAAAAAGTGGAACCGGTTTCATATCTACCATGAATAAGCGAAACGATTTTTTTATAGTCGGTTTCATTATTTACAAAATCAATTTTTGAAACATCGATAACAATTATTCTTAGTTGCTGTTGCGATTTAAAATAATCGAAGTACCCGTTTTGAATGCGCAGCAAATATTCGGGAGTTATATTTATTTCATAATCCCTTCCTCGCTTTGCAATGTTTTCCATTAATTTTTCTACAGGGGAATGAAGGTAAACGAGCAGTTCTGGTTCGGGTAATGAAGTTTGCATAATCATTGAAAGCCGCTGAAACAATTTCAATTCTTCATTATTCAAATTAATACCGGCAAACAAATGTGATTTTGCAAACAGATAATCAGTAACCACCATTGAATTAAAAAGATCGGGTGACGATGCTTCATCTTTTAGTTGCTGAAATCTTTCTGCTAAAAAAAATAGTTCTAATGGAAATGCATACTGCTTTGGATTCTTATAGAAATGCGGCAGAAAGGGATTGTCGGCAAACTGTTCAAGAATAAGTTTGCCGTTAAAATCTTTCGCCAGCATTTTTGCAAGCGAAGTTTTTCCGGCGCCAATATTTCCCTCAATCGTAATGTAGCTGTAATGCATCGTGCGCAAGTTCGCAAAAGAAAAATTTAGTTTTGAGTTTCGGGTTTCGGGTTTATGTTTTCACTTTTGACGTGGTGGTTGAATCCACACGTTTGTTCTTTCACTTTCAATTTATTAACCTTCACATCAATCATCTATTTTTGCACCTCAATTTTTTCTTCCTAAAAAATCACACCATGTCATTCTGGAAAATCTTCTTCGGCTCTTTGCTCGCATTTGTTGTCGGCATTTTTGTAGTCATGCTATTTTTTGCTGTTATTATTGGTGGCATAGCTGCTACACTTTCATCAAATGAACCGGTTACAGTAAAAACAAATTCAGTTCTCAAGATCGATCTTGCCTATGAAATTCCGGAGCAAACAAATTATTCCAATGGATCAGGTTTTTCTTTAAGTGATTTTGAACCAACTGTTAATCCCGGATTATACAGCATTGTAAAAAGTATTGCCAAAGCAAAGGAGGATGCAAACATCAAAGGCATCTTTCTCAATTTCGGTTACACCGGTGCAGGCATGGCGACTACAGAACAAATAAGAAATGCACTACTTGATTTTAAAAAGTCGGGGAAATTTGTGGTGGCTTATGCCGAAGTGTATACTGAGCGCGCTTATTATTTGTGCAGCGTTGCGGATAAAGTTTTTGTAAATCCCAAAGGTGTAATTGAATTCAATGGAATTAATGCGCAGTATACATTCTTCAAAAAATTACTTGATAAAGTAGGAGTGGAGCCACAAATATTTTACGCTGGAAAATTCAAATCTGCAACCGAGCCATTCAGGTTAGATAGCATGAGCGCGCCAAATAAACTGATGACAAAAACTTTGATTGATGACATTCATGATCATGTGATGCAAAAAATTTCAGAGAGTCGGAATCTTCCGATTGCAATGTTAGATAGTGTGAATGATAATTTTTTAGTTCAATCAGCGAATGATGCAGTGAAATATAAAATTGCCGACAGCACTTACTTCACCGATCAGGTGCAGAGTTTTATTAAGAAGCAATTAAAAATTGAAGAGAAGGATAAGATCACTTATGTCACCTTGGAGAATTACGTCAATGCTCCTTCCAAAACAACTTCTTCTGTCGATGATGGAAAAATTGCAATCCTTTTTGCACAGGGTGATATTGTGAGTGGTAGTGGTGATCAAGACAACATCGGCTCTACGAAGTATGTAAATCTTCTGCGCAAACTGCGTGATGATGACAACATAAAAGCAATTGTGTTTCGGGTAAACTCACCCGGCGGAAGTGCACTTGCATCTGATGTGATCGCTCGAGAAGTAGAATTGACTGTAAAGAAAAAACCAGTGGTGGTTTCAATGGGAGACTATGCGGCAAGTGGTGGCTATTACATCTCTGCTTTCGCCACAAAAATTATTGCACAACCTAATACACTCACCGGTTCTATTGGTGTGTTTGGAATTTTACCTAACATGCAAAAACTTTTTGAAGATAAACTCGGAATCAATTTCGACAATGTGCAAACAGGAAAGTATTCCGATATGGGAGTTCCAACACGTGCACTGCGCCCCGATGAAAAAATTATAATTCAAAATGGGGTTGACAGCATTTACAAAGATTTTAAAATGGTGGTAATGAAAGGAAGAAATATTGACGGCGCCATCGTTGACTCTATCGCACAAGGCAGAGTGTGGACAGGCACGCAAGGTTTAAAACTTGGATTGGTAGATACGCTTGGCGGAATAGATGAAGCAATTGCAATGGCCGCAAAACTTTCGAAGCAATCAAAATATCGCATCGTGCAATATCCCGAAGTTGACAACAAGTGGTATGAGATCATGAAAGCATTTGCCGATAACAAAGAGACCAGCGCCATGAAACAACAACTCGGTATTTATTATCCAATGTATCAGGACTTAAAAACACTATCTCAAATGAGCGGCGTGCAGGCGAGGATGATGGTTGGGGTGAAGATTGAGTGAATAAATCTTTTACTCATCTTGTAATTTATTTATTTTGTAAAAAATAATTTTCTTCCTGCACCCACTCCTGCCACACCCGCCCATGTTGCTTCCAAGATAACAAATGGCAAAAAATTAATCAGCCACGATGCGTAGCAGGAGAGTGAAGCGCCAAAAAAATTCAGCAACAAATAACTCCATGAATTTTGTTTCAGTATTCCAAATAAATTTAAAAAGAAAGCGAGCAACAACATTGCGACGCCTGTTGTTGCAATGGCAGTTGAGTTGAACATGATAAGTTGAATAAGCAGATGAGATGATGTGCAAATGAAAAAAGAAAGTTTAGCGAACCAAAACAACATATCCTTTCAATTGCTGATCGAGCACAAGTGTATGTTGTGAACCAGCATATTCTAATTGCCAGATGTAAGTGCCAAGTTCAGAAGGTTTCCCATTAAATTTCCCATCCCAGCCAATTGTTGGATCATTGGAAAAATAAACCATTTGCCCCCAACGGTTAAACACTTTTAAAATGTAGGCAGTAAAATCGCAGCCAATGATGGGCGCAAATTCATCATTCAAGCCA
This sequence comes from Chitinophagales bacterium, assembly GCA_046593455.1. Taxonomy (GTDB): domain Bacteria; phylum Bacteroidota; class Bacteroidia; order Chitinophagales; family UBA10324; genus JAJAYG01. Next base: position 4,019 of record JBKJNS010000053.1, read on the forward strand.
TCACCATTTGGAGTAAATGCATCGGGCATGTGCACGCACGTTTTACAATCATCAACTTCAATATTGATAGTATCACTTGCTGAAAAGCAATCGTTGTAAACGGTAACATAATATTTGCCTCCTGTTTTCATGCTCACATCATAATACTTTGAGCCATCCTGCCATTCATACCTCATGCCCGGAATAAAAATGGATTTATAAACCACATCACCTTCACAAATCAAAGTATCATTTCCCAAATTAAAAATGGGAGCATGTAAAACTTGCACTAAAAAATTTGCAGGTTTTGCAATGCAGTTGTGTGCATCAGTAACAATTACTGAAACAGCAGAATCATTTTGTGGAGTTATGTAATACGGGTTCAGCGAAGCACCTG
>JBKJNS010000037.1:0-4426 GCA_046593455.1 Chitinophagales bacterium
GTGTTGCCATTCCCATTAACCCTTTAATACAAATATTTTTTAAACCAGCTGATTTTTCATTTCCCAAAATTGCTCTTGCTTCTTCAAAGCTCAACCCGAATTTTGTTTCTTCCTGTGCAATATGAATTTGCAAAAGCACATTAATTATTCTGTTATTTTTTTCTGCTTGCTTATTGATCTCTTCCAGCAACTTAAAACTATCAACCCCATGTATAAGCGAAATAAATGGTGCAATAAATTTTATCTTATTAGTTTGAAGATGACCTACCAGATGCCACTCAATATCATTCTTGTTTAAAATCGGGTTTTCAAATTTAGAAACCAGTTCCTGTACTTTATTCTCTCCGAATATCTTTTGACCTTGCTCATATATATTTAGGATATCAGCAACAGTTTTTGTTTTACTGATTGCAACGAGCGTAACTTTTCTCTCTTCACAATACTTTTTTATTTCTGTGTAATTACTCATCATTCATTTTGTTTATTAATAGCTTTGCCATTTCAATGAAAATGGTTCGCACAATAATTTATTTCACATTCGCTGTAATAATATTTTCATTCGCAAATATTTCCTGCAATAAAAAATCCGGTGCTCAACCAAAAGATCTGATCGCCAAAGATAAGATGATCGACGTGTTGGTAGATGTTCATTTGGCAGAAGCTTCAACTGAAATAAGATCCATTACTCCTCAATTGATCGATCATATTACGGCAGAGCGGTATCAAATGGTATTTGACAAATACAAAATAACTCTTGATCAGTTTGTTGACTCATACAATTATTATCTGGAACATACCGGTGTATTGGACGAAATTTATGTTGAGGTTGTAAACCGTCTTTCGGCACTTGATGGTAGAATAAGTTCGCGGCAGCGAAAAACTTTAAATTCAAGAGATTCAGTTCTTACACCGCCATCTTTGCCCCGTTCAAACAGTGACAGCAAAAAATGATTTTTATTCTGTTTATTAAAAATTCTGATTCATTATTTTTACTACATATAATTTTATTAAATGATCAATAAACAAGTTACTGATGCCGATGCTGCAGTAGAAGATATTACTGATGGCGCTACAATTATGTTTGGTGGCTTCGGGTTGAATGGCATCCCCGAAAATTCTATTGCTGCTCTTGTAAGAAAGGGAACAAAAAATATTGTTGCCATTTCAAACAATTGTGGCGTTGATGATTTTGGATTGGGATTAATGTTGAATCGAAAACAGATTCGTAAAATGATCTCATCTTATGTAGGAGAAAATGCAGAGTTCGAAAGACAAATGTTATCGGGTGAATTGGAAGTAGATTTAATTCCGCAGGGAACGCTTGCAACAAGAATTCAAATGGCAGGCATGGGAATACCTGCTTTCTTTACTCCCGCTGGTTTTGGAACCGAGGTTGCAATTGGAAAAGAAGTGCGTGAGTTCAATGGTAAAATGTATTTAATGGAAGATGCATTGCATGCACAATTTGCAATTGTAAAAGCATGGAAAGGTGATACGCTTGGTAATTTAATTTTTAGAAAAGCCACCAGAAATTTTTCTACCTCAATGGCCAAGGCGGGCGACATCACGATTGCAGAAGTTGAAGAATTGGTTGCGCCGGGTACATTTGATCCCGATCAAATTGATGTTGCAGGAGTTTATGTGCATCGAATTTATCAGGGAGTAAATTATGAGAAGCGGATTGAAAGAAGAACAGTAGCATTGAAAAAATAGTAACCAAATAGTTCAGTATTTAAACAGAAATAAAAATGGCGCTTGATAAATTCGGAATTGCAAAACGCATTGCACAGGAACTTAAAGATGGAATGTATGTGAACCTAGGAATTGGAATTCCAACACTGGTCGCTAATTATATTCCCGCAGGAATTGAAATCATGTTGCAATCAGAAAACGGAATGTTAGGGATGGGGCCTTATCCAACTGAAGAAAAAATTGATGCTGATTTAATTAATGCCGGAAAAGAAACCGTAACGATTTTACCCGGCGGAAGTTTTTTTGATTCAGCAGAAAGTTTTGGAATGATAAGAGCCGGAAAAATTGATCTCACCGTTTTAGGTGCAATGGAAGTGAGTGATGAAGGCGACATTGCAAATTGGAAAATTCCAGGCAAAATGGTGAAGGGGATGGGTGGTGCAATGGATCTTGTAGCATCAGCAAAAAATATAATTGTTGCAATGATGCACACCAACCCGAAAGGTGAATCGAAATTATTGCCGCATTGTACGCTTCCGCTTACAGGTGTAAAGTGTGTTAGAAGAATTGTAACGGAGATTGCGGTGCTTGATGTTACACCTGATGGATTTAAATTATTGGAGCGAGCGCCGGGTGTAAGTGTTGATGAAATAAAATCTAAAACAGCAGGAAGATTAATTGTTGAAGGTGATATACCCGAAATGAAACTTGACTAAAGTCATCAAGCTTCTGCCAATCTTCTTCTTAACTTTAATGTTTGAAAAAATAAAACTGATCACCATTTAATTTTTTAATCTATGGAAACACTAACCGCCACCGAAACTTCGCCTGCAATTCAAAAAGATTTTTTACCAATCAACGGAACCGACTATGTGGAATTTTATGTAGGCAATGCAAAGCAAGCTGCACATTATTACTGCACCGCTTTTGGTTTTGAAATTATCGCTTTTGCCGGACTCGAAACCGGTATAAGAGATAAAGCATCTTATGTTTTAAAACAAGATAAAATTCGATTCGTGTTAACTGCATCACTAACAAATGAAGGAGAAATTGCAGAGCACGTAAAAAAACATGGTGATGGAGTTAAGGTGATTGCATTATGGGTTGATGATGCAGTTAAATCATACAATGAAACTATTACTCGCGGAGCAAAATCTTTTTTTGAACCAAGAGTTGAAAAAGATACTGATGGTGAAGTAATTCGTGCAGGTATACATACTTATGGAGAAACAGTTCATGTATTTGTAGAGAGAAAAAATTACAATGGAATTTTTCTGCCCGGCTATAAAAAATATAATTCAGTTGTTAAAGCAGAACCGGTGGGATTAAAATTTGTAGATCACATGGTAGGTAATGTTGGTTGGAATGAAATGAATACTTGGGTGAAATTTTATGAGAATGTAATGGGATTTAAAAACATTCTATCATTTGATGATAAAGACATCAGCACTGAATATTCAGCACTGATGAGTAAAGTAATGAGCAGTGGTAATGGAAGAATAAAATTCCCGATCAATGAACCTGCTGAAGGAAAAAAGAAATCACAAGTTGAAGAGTATTTGGATTTTTATAAAAGCCAGGGAGTACAGCATGTTGCAATGGCGACTGATAATATTATTGAAACAGTTTCTACACTTCAATCACGCGGAATAGAATTTTTAAAAGTTCCTTCTTCTTATTATGATACAGTGCTTGACAGAGTTGGTCACATCGATGAAGATTTATTACCACTTAAAGAATTAGGAATTTTAATTGACCGCGATGATGAAGGATATCTGCTGCAGATTTTTTCTAAACCTGTCGAAGACCGTCCAACATTATTTTACGAAATCATTCAGCGCAAAGGAGCGCAATCATTTGGTAAAGGGAATTTTAAAGCATTGTTTGAAGCAATTGAAAGAGAGCAGGAATTGCGCGGTACTCTTTAGAATAAAATTCGCAGTAGTAACATTTTTGTCATCCTAAGTTTATCCAAGGACACTTTTCACTTTTCACTTTTCACTATTCACATTTCACAACATCCCATTTCCCTATGAAAAAACAACTAAAGGCAGCGCTTATTTCAATGTTGCTTTTTTTATTTGCCGTAAATGCAATTGCGCAAACTTCGCTATCAGTTCTTGAAAATCGTTTAAGCAAAACATGGAATCTTAAAATGATTGAGCAGAAGGGAAAGACTACAAAGCCCGATCAGGGTCTCAACGATTTTGTTTTGATTTTAAAACAAGATCATTCTTCTGCGCAAGGATTAAATCCTGATGGATTAATTCCTGGAAAATGGAGCGTGAATGAAAAAGAAATGATGCTTACTATAAAAGACGAATCGATGAAACAGGATTACAAAATGAAAATTGTTTCGCTCACACTCACCGAATTAATTCTTCAAGATGCAACTTCAGCAACTCCATTGAAGATTTATTATCAGGCGAAATAATTTTTTCAGTCAAAAAAAATAAAATAATTGTCTGCATTGCAGGTCACAAAAAAAAATAAAAATTCATTCTTGATTTTTATTTTCACAACAGAAAAAAAAATCTGACAAGTAATTTTATTTGTGAAGCAACATGAGATAGTAATTTTTCATAGGAGAAAATGAATAAAAATATTTTTGAGGGTTAGAAAATAATTTTTTGAAAATGAAAAACAGCAAAAAATATTTTACAGAATTAAAATTCAAAATCAATTTCGATTTGTTCATTTCACCTTATTCACATTTGTGTGTGAATAATTGTAA
>JBKJNS010000488.1:0-2839 GCA_046593455.1 Chitinophagales bacterium
AGTTTTTCATCAAAAACCTGATACAATGGTTTGCCCTCAATTTTTTCAATCAGTAAACCAAGCAAAATATAATTGGTGTTTGAATAGGTAACATCTTCATCAGGTTTAAAGTATGCATTTTTGTTGTGAGCATATTTCAATAGATCATCTGCATGCCACTCTTTTAACAAGTCGTTGAGCGATGCTGTTTGAAAGGTTAAGTTTTGAATATAGTTATATAGCCCGCTTGAATGTTGAAGCAGTTGTTTTATAGTTGCTACATCTGCATTTTCAATTTTATCAATATTATCCCCGCTTAAGTAGGCAGAAATTTTATCGTTAATTTTTAGTTTCCCCTCTTCCTGTAATAAAAAAATAGTAGTAGCCGTATACATTTTAATAGTTGAACCCATCCTTGAAATATTGCACGGTTTCATATCTATGTCATTGTGTATGTCCGATTTGCCACTTGCTCCAATCCAAATTCCTTTATTTGAATGGTAGACTGACATGGTGATACCTACGACACCACTACCTGTAATATCATTTAGTAAATTTTGGTATTTTAAATTATTAGGATTTGTACTACTGCTATCTGCAAAATTAAAATTGCAATTGTAAAAAGCAGGTTCAAGGTCTTCGCTTTTTTGACAAGAGTTAAATAAAAGAATTGTAAGTAATATGGAGACTATATATTTCATTTTTTCTCTTTATTAGTTGTGATAAAAAATTTAGCACCTAAATGAAAGTTTATATGTGTCATTGCCGGAATAAATCCTGGTGAATAAGGATATTCCACCCAAGACTGATAACGCAAAAATATTTTAGGGCTGTTCTTATTTTCCTTTTTCAGATAGTAACCAATGTCAAGAGAAAGTGATGGATAAAGTCGGGCATTTCCCCTGTCTGCTTTCTTTTCATAATGTCCGTTCATAAATGCAAATTCTTCTTCTGTTGCAAAGGTGTGCATATATCCAAGTCCAAATAACCCGGTAAAAGCAACCCCTGATTTTATTCGGTATTCATAGCCAACTTCTGAAAATATTCCGATCCCTTGATTAAGATGGTTGTGATAGAAATAATTCAGATTTACTGTCTGAAAAAATCGGGAATGCACTTTTACTTTGTAATTAAATTCTGTCCCTAACTGCAAACCCGGATGAATTGGTGTAGTCACAAATCGTGTAAATGGAATTGCAGTCGCCTCGTTAAATAAAGAGATGTTAATGGGGATTGACTTGCTCTGTCCAAAAGAAACCAATGGAATTATTAGTGTCAATATAAATTGAAGTGTCTTATTCATAGTTGTCGGGCATTAAATAATAGCTAAAATCAGTGGAGTTTGCAAAGCTGAAAGTTTTTGATTCTTAAAAAACTTCGATGTAAAAATCAAAGTTCTTTTCTCAGGCGCGCTACAGGAATTTCCAATTGCTCTCTGTATTTCGCAACGGTTCTTCTTGCAATGTTGTAACCTTTCTGATTCAAAAGTTCGGTGAGTTTTTCATCGCTCAACGGTTTCTTTTTACTCTCTACTTCAATCAAATCTGTTAAGATTTTTTTCACTTCTCTTGTAGAAACTTCTTCACCGCTATCAGTAGAAAGTGATTCACTGAAAAAGAATTTCAGTTTAAATGTCCCGAATTCAGTTTGCACATACTTGCTGTTGGCTACTCTTGAAACAGTGGAAATATCGAGATAAGTTTTTTCGGCAATGTCTTTAAGTATCATTGGTTTCATCTTGGTTTCATCACCCGAAAGAAAAAACTCATACTGATGATTCATGATTGCATCCATCGTGAGCAACAAAGTTTGCTGCCTTTGTCTTATGGCATCAATAAACCATTTAGCCGAATCAATTTTCTGTTTAATAAACATCACTGCTTCTTTCTGCGCCTTGTCTTTCTTGCTGCCTGCCTGGTATTCTTTGATCATCTCCTTGAAATGATTGCTGATACGCAGATCAGGTGCATTCATATTGTTAAGTGTGAGATCAAGCTTGCCTTCATTATTCGCAATGTTAAAATCGGGGATAATGATTTTCATAAAATCATCCGATCCTGTATAGGCGCTTCCGGGTTTGGGATTCAAGTGTGTGATTCGTGTAATCACTTGTTTAAATGTTTCATCGTCAACATCCAACTGCTTCTGCAATTTTTCATAGTGTTTTTTTACAAACTCATCGAAATACTTATTGATTACGATCAAACAATATTTCTTTAATGCCGCATGTTCTTCATCACGTTCAATTTGCAACAGCAAACATTCTTTTAAATCTCTTGCGCCGGTGCCGGGTGGCTCAAACTGCTGAATTATTTTTAATACCGTTTTAAGATCCTCTTCGGTGCACTGTATACTTTGCGTAAAAGAAAGATCATCTACCATGGCATCAATCGGTCTTCTAAGATAGCCATCATCATCAATGCTGCCGATCATATATTCACCTAACAAGTGCATGTGCTCATCTAATTCTTCCATGCCCAATTGCTCTTCTAAATACTCACGGTAACTTCTTGCCATGGGCACGGGTAAAACTTTTCTGTCGTCTTGCTCGGGATAATTATCATCACGCAATTTGTATTCGGCAATCTCTTCACCATCCATGTAATCGGTGAGCTCATTATTATCTGAACTAAAATCATCACTGTTCGCAGCTTCAATTTCTTCCAGTTCATTTTCTTCTGCCTCTTCCTCTTTCTCTTCTTCTTCCGCAGCTTCTTCTTCTTTTATTTCTTCCGGCGTTTCTTCTTTCTCTTCAGTTTTCTCCTCTGTGGTTTCGTCTTTTACTTCTTCGGTTTTATCATCTTCAGTGATTGATAAATCTTCTTCACCATCTTCTTCGGTAATGCCTTCTTCTAAAGCT
>JBKJNS010000066.1:0-15308 GCA_046593455.1 Chitinophagales bacterium
ATTTTCAAAATTATTTGCACTGAAATTAAATGGTGGGTATACTACATTAAAAAGGTCAGTGATTGATGATTCATCGATCATCAACACCATCGGAACTTATGATCACACTTACAATGATGCAACTTATGCAGGCAGTAATTTGAATACTGATTTACAAGCAACCATTAATTTTAAAAACATAACGTTGATTGCCGGAGCAGGCGTGTTGCGCGAAACCATGACGTATGATTACCATTATTTCACGAATGGATTTTTTGGTCCGTATGAAATTAATGTGAACCTCGATTCTCTTGATTTGAATTTCAACCTTTACAATGCATTTGCACAGACAGATGTTTCGGGAAAAGTTATTTCTGAAAAATTATCGGCACTGAATTTAATTTTAGGAACACGGTACAATCACCACGATTTATTTGGTGACCACATTGATTATGAAATTAATCCGTCATTTAATTTTGGAAGCAATGCATTGATTTATGCATCATTCTCCAGCGGATTCAATGCGCCTTCACTTTATCAAATGTATTCGCCCGAAGTTTATTACACCTCAAATATTACCAGAGGAAATCCTGAATTGAAACCGGAGAACTCACATTCAGTTGAATTCGGGTTCAAACAAAAAGTGAGTTCGCACTTTAAGTATTCACTGGCGCTGTATCAAAACAAAATTGAAAATGAAATTGAATACGTGTATTTGTGGAATAAGAATGTTCCTGTTGAAGAACTCGGCAGCAATTATTATCAGGATGATTTCAGAGGCGATACTTATTTAAATGTTGGAACACTTACAAGCAAAGGAGTTGAGGTTTCTGTAACCTCCACCATCTCAAATAAATTTTCTTTGGGAGGGAATTTGAATTTGGTGGATGGAAAACTGGAATACAATCCTGCTGATATTGATACAACTCACACTGAAGGAAACCACATTCAGTTATACAGCAACGGAAATTTTTTAAATGAGCAAGTGGAGACAAAAGGATTGGTGCGCCGACCATCAACTGCAAATGTTTTTTTTACATTCAATTCAATCAAAAACATTTCACTCCAACTAAATACAAGATGGATTGGCAATCACACAGATATTTTTTATGATTACAACCTCGGACCTTATGGAGCATTGAACACTGTTGAGTTAAATGATTATGTGCTCTTTGATTTTATTGGCAGTTATGAATTTAAAAAACATTATTCAGCTACAGTAAGAGTTGAAAATATTTTGAACAGCAGTTATATTGAAACGAGAGGGTTTACTTCGAGAGGAAGGGGAGTGTATGTTTCGCTGAGGGCGGCGTTTTAGAATCATCTGCTTGAAAAAAATGAGCAGATTAACTTTTCAAAGTTTTAAACTTTGGAAAAGTTTTTTCACTCAAGATCAAACAAAAAGCATTTCTTATGCGGCTTTTGCAAACGAAGGAACATTTCTTTTCACCAATTCATAACCACCAAATAAAACTGCAGAGAATATTAAATCTCCCATAATGGTGTTTTTAAAGAATGGTAAACCTGCAGTGTAGCTTGCAATTATACCGGCAACAGTATGCGGATAAAGTGTTGCAGGATAGATCAATGCGAAATTGGTGACGAGAAAAAATATTACTGATGCAGCTAATGAGCCACCGATTACTGATGCAACGCTGATTCTGTTTTCCAAAAGAAAACCCACAAGAACAACGATGCACATTGTGATGTATACTACCTGAATGCCATTATAGAAACCAATGAAAGCATCACTCAAAATCATCGCAGCAATTGGAACAATGAAAGCCATCTTCTTATCTTTAAAATAGGCGCCACTGAATAATGCCATTGCACCGATGGGTGTAAAATTCCACCACTCAAATTGAAATGAAAGTAAGCGGATGAATGCAGCAGCAAATACGAATGCAGCAATTATAATTACCTGTGGAGTCAGAATTTTCTTGATCATGTGTTGTCAATTATGGCTGTAAATTTACTCCCGAAAAATGAAAACTCAAATCAATTGATGCAATGATTGATCAAACGCTTTGGATTGAACGCAAATTCAATTTTGATTTTCCTGATGGTATGTTTCCTGTAATACTTGAAAGGTTACGTGGAGCAGTGCCACGAATAAAAGAATTGATTTCAGGTTTGAATGATGAGCAACTTTCAGTGAAGAAAAATGATAAATGGTCGATCAAAGAAGTGATTGGTCATCTATATGATTTAGAAAATTTGCACGATGGAAGGATTGATGATTTTACAGAGGGAAAGGAAATACTGAGAGCGGCAGATATGAAGAATGTAAAAACTACCGAAGCAAATTATAACAGCAAACCTGTTGAAGAACTAATCAACCTGTTTAATGAATCGCGAAACAAATTTATTGAGCGATTAGAAAATCTAAGTGATGAATTAATTTCAAAGAGTGCATTGCATCCAAGATTACAAAAGCAAATGCGATTGGTTGATATGGCTTTCTTTGTTTGCGAGCACGATGATTATGAGATCACGAAAATGAGAGGTATAAAAAAATCCCTGCAAAAAAATTAGTTGCAGGGATTTTGATTTTCAGTTCAATAAATCTATTTCACTTTTACAACTTTCTGCATTGCCAATACTTCATTACCATTTACAATCGAAACAAAATAAATTCCTTCAGCAAGATTTTCTCCTAATGAAATGCTGCCTGCTGATGAATAAATATTTTTCGAAAGCACTTCATTACCCAAAACATCTTTTACAACTATTCTTGTGTTGTCTGAAGTTTCTGTTATGCGGTAGCTCACAATTGTGTTTGAAGAAAATGGATTAGGATTAACCGTTTCCTGATTATCATTTCCCGAAACCAATTCATTTGTTCCGGTTCCAAGCGCATCAATCACTTTAAAATAATCAATGGCTGCTTCAAGCACATTACCCGAATTTGATAAATCGGTAACCGAAAAAGTTACCTGCATGTTAGCAGTAGGAGACATAAAATCATTTACATGAAATTCATGATAATTCCATTGGCTCAAGGGGAAATTATTCATATCAATAAACATGGCTGTTTTCTTGGTTACACCATCAGAGAGATAGACTACAATAGAATCTTTTGGTGTTGCCTGCCCTCCGTAATTATCGAACCATACATAGAATTTTACAACTGCATCTGCGTAATTCAACAGATCCATTTTGGGAGATTTAATAGTAGTAGTGCCATCATCTACATCATCCGTAAAACCAGAACCACCGCCGTTACCGGTCATAAAACAATAGTCACCCCAATCGCCCGCAATATCAAATTCGGGGTTTACATAATTGTTTCCGTTTAAAGTTCCAATTGGTTCTGCTCTCACAAATTTGCCGCTTGCAGCATTGCTGGTGATTGTCCAGCCGAGGTCAAGAATATAATCATCGTAATATCCTTTCTGAATTTTAAAATTGATGGTAGCCGGGCCTGGGTTTAAGACGTAATCATAAATACCGTTTTCCTTATAGCTCCATTTTCCGCAAAAAATGTCATAGGTTTTTGCAAAGCAGTTAACAGTATAATTTCCGTTTACATCGGTAGTTGCATTATAGATATCGCCAGCACTGCTACGAATAAAAATTTTTGCAGCGGCCACCGGCAGATTGGTAGCAGAATCAGTAACCTGCCCGGTAATAGGATAGGCAACGAGCGCAACAAGTTTTACATTGAGGGTGGTTACCACACCGCTCGTGAGCGCTACATTATTAATTTGCAATGTGTCATAACCAAGTTTCGAAAAAACAATCGTGTAGTTTCCGGGAATGCCATATCCGGTTTTATAATTTCCCGAAAGATCGGTGAGGTCAGTTTGAATGGTACTCACGATTTCTGCTTTAACATTATTGAGCGGAGCCCCTGTTGCGCTGTCAGTTACCAAACCTTCGAGCCAGCAGGCGGCAACCCATGTGGGAGTTAATACAGTAAGTTTTCCGCCAGGTGCGCCAGCGTCAAAATAGTCAGAGGCAAGAATGTTACCCGACGGAAGATATGGATAAACACCCCATGTGCCACCGTAACTTCCGCCTGATTCGCCGGGATCGGTATCATAACTTCCTACTTCAATCATATTATCGGGATGCGAAACATCAAAGATGACCACACCATCTTTGTAATAAGCAACTGTTGCAAACTGATCATTGTATAAATGCACATTGTGAATGATTACGTTGCTGCCGGGATTCGATTGCACACGATCAAGTTCAGTTACATTGTCAAATTGCGAAACATCGTAAGACGTGAGGTAAGAATTATCTACTTCGTCAGTGGTAAAGACGTAATGATTATCGTGAGTAGGCCAAGAGTTGTGTGTGAAAGAACTGGGGGTAACAAATGAAGTCATTGAAACAGGCAGAGCCGGGTCAGTTACGTCAAGTACTTCAAGTCGCCCGGGACCTGCAGCAATTTCGCTCGCCCAAAGTGTATCTCCGCGCACATAGCCATCATGAATATATTCTGCATTGAACTTGCCAATAAATGGAGGGTTGAGTGGATCAACAGTGAGATCGAAGCATGCATAGCCCAATGAATAATTTCCTCCGAAAACAAACATCCGTCCTTTCTCATCAATCCATAAAGTATGACCTGTAGTTTGTGTTTGACCTTGCGGCGGATCATACACAAATGAATATTGTGTGAAACTGTTTGGCAAATCTGCAAGATCAATAATCAGTATGCCCTGCCCGTCTTCGTTAGTTGCATAAGCATAGTGGCTGTATGTTTTTATTTCACGCCAATCACTTGTCTCATGAACCACATTAAATAAACTCACAGGATTATCGGGATCTGTAACATCAATTATTGAAACTCCATTTTCAGTTCCCATTAATGCATATTCTCTGCCGCCACTTGCGTAGCCCCAAACACTGGATCCTTTAACTGTGTAGGTTACTTCACTGCGAAACTGCAGATTGAAATTTTGAGCAGTAATAAACTGAATAGCAGAAAAAAGAATAGTGATTGAAAGGAAAAGTTTTTTCATAACCAATTGATTGAAGTTTTATTCGGTAGCGAAAATATAAATATTAAAGTAAAGTTTAGTTAACAGATTTCTTCGGGAAGGAAATAGAAAATTAAATGACAACAGGGAATCATTTTACCAGTTCAGTATCCAATTTCCATTTGAATGTTGCAGCATGAAAAGAGATTTATTTTCCCGGTATAAAACATCGGGCACTTTCATAACGGGAACAACACTGATATTGCAACCAAGAAATGCTGATGAGGGGAAGAATACCATAAATTTATCTTGATACTTTAAAAGCTGTTTCCCGAAATACAACATGATATTATAGCCCCTTAAGGAATTTACAGTTGGATTAAAACCATATTTTAAATGGTAAGAGACTTTAAAACTATCTGCTTGTGAAAGTGATGGATCAAGAAAAAATGAAGATGTGATTTTTGTTTTTGATAAATCAAATTGTGAAGAAGGAATAAGTGAAAAATTATTCCAAGTGGGCATTCCATAAACCTGAATGTTGTATGCAGAATCCAGATTTGAAATTCGCTTCATCATGCTTCTTACAAACACTTCATCACTCGACGGAATAAGAATTATATTTTTGTCAGTAAAATAAAGTGAGTCCTTTAGTTTTCTGAAAGTTGTTTCGCTGCTGTCAGTAAGTTCAACAAAATTTATTTCGGGTGAACCCTGTTCCGTTTTTTTATCACGGTAATCTTTTATGAACTTCACCAATTCCAAATCCTGATTGTTTTTTCTATAAACCATTATCATACGGTGAACTAATTCATGATCCAATAAGTAATCGTAAATGAATTCGCAATGCGTTTGCATGGTAGCATTGGCAAGTATAAAAAATTGATTGGGCTCATTAGGAAAATAAGTTGCTGAAAGGGGAGAGATCAATGGAATATGTTCACGCAATGCAAATGATGCGGCTTGCTTTAATGAATAACCATTGATTGGGCCAATAATTAAGTCGGCATTTTTAACTTCCCTTTTCGTAAGAATATTTTGAATGGAAGCAGAATCATTTCCAACATCATAGCTATTTACTATAGCATTAAATCCCATTTTCTTTAAGGAATCAAGAGCAAACAATGCGCCTTCATAAATTTCTATTGACAACTTTGATTCATCAGGAAAATTAAATTCTGAAGTAGCGAGATCAGTTATAAAAACTTTTTGTGAATTGAAAGGAAGAAGAAAAACAATTGAAAATGTTTTGTCACTTTCCAAAGAATCTTTAACCAAAGTATTTTGAGCAAATGAAAAATTGTATGCTGATAAAAGCAGCAGTAGCAGAAATTGTATATGGCGATTAAAAAATAGAAGCATCCTGATCAGTACAAAAATAAAATTTAAACTTAACCCAAAACTCAGTACTCAGTACTCATAATCTATTTCTACTCCCACTCAATTGTTGCAGGCGGTTTTGAGCTAATGTCATAAACCACTCTGTTAATTCCTTTCACCTTATTAATAATATCACTCGAAACTTTTGCAAGAAACTCATAGGGCAGGTGGCACCAATCTGCCGTCATTCCGTCAACCGATTCTACTGCACGCAACGCTACTACATTTTCATAAGTTCTTTCATCACCCATAACACCAACCGATTTTGCATCAATTAAAATTACGCCTGCCTGCCAAACTTTATCGTAGAGGTTATTAGATTTAAGTAATGAAATAAAAATGTCATCCGCTTCCTGAAGCAACCTTACTTTCTCACGAGTTATTCCACCAAGAATACGAATTGAAAGTCCGGGTCCGGGGAAAGGATGGCGCTTTAAAATTTCATCGGGCAGCTTTAATTCTTTTCCAACTCTTCTTACTTCATCTTTAAAAAGCAATCGCAGCGGTTCAATAATTTTCAAATGCATTTTCTCAGGCAAGCCCCCAACATTGTGGTGCGATTTTATTGTTTGCGATGGACCATGAACAGAAATTGATTCAATTACATCGGGATAAATTGTTCCTTGTGCCAACCACTTTGCATCATTAAGTTTGAGTGCTTCTTCTTCAAACACTCTTATAAAATTTTCACCTATAATTTTTCTTTTCTTCTCAGGATCGCTCACACCCTCCAGCGCATTAAGGAAACGATCACTTGCATCAACAACATCAATATTTAATCCCATGCTCTTGTAACTGTCGAGCACTTTCTCAAATTCATTTTTTCGCAATAAGCCATTGTTTACAAAAAAGCAAAACAGATTTTTTCCAATTGCCTTGTGAAGTAACCCTGCCGCAACAGTAGAATCAACGCCACCTGAAAGAGCAAGAATTACATGATCATCACCAACCTGATTTTTTATTTTCAAAACTGTTTCATCAATAAAATGTACGGGAGTCCAGTTTTGTTTGCAGTTGCAAATGGTAACGCAAAAGTTGTGAAGCATTTTCATTCCTTCAGATGAATGAACTACTTCGGGGTGAAACTGAAAACAATAAACAGGTTTGGCAAAAGCATTTTCTTTATTTCTGAAAGCAGCTACTTCAATGTGCGATGAGTTAGCGATCAGCTCAAACTGCTCAGGTATTTTTGTAATGGTATCAGCATGGCTCATCCAAACTTGTGAGTTGGCACTAACATTTCCTAATAGCGCATCACTTCCATTTAATTTATGAAGCAATGCTCTGCCGTATTCTCTGGTATTTGATTTTTCTACTGTGCCTCCTAAATTTTTCGCAATCAATTGCGCACCATAACAAACACCGAGGAGTGGAATTTTTCCAAGAAATAAATTGAGATCAACATCGGGAAAATTTTTATCGTGAACAGAAAAAGGGCTGCCTGAAAATATTACGCCTTTTACTTCATCATCAATTTCAGGAATGTGATTGAAAGGATGTATTTCGCAATAGATATTTAATTCACGAACTCTTCTGGCAATTAACTGGGTGTATTGTGAGCCGAAATCAAGAATTAAAATTTTCTCCATGCGGCAAAGGTACTACCACGAAAGAGGAATGAGGAATTGAAAAGGATAATTTTTTAACCATCACTTTAAAATTAATCAGCACGATTAAAAGCAACACTCTATTTTCACGTCATAAAATTACTGAATGAAAAAATATATTCTTTTTTCCATTTTCATTTCTTCAATTCAATACGTGCATGCTGCAATATGGCATGTAGGTACTTCACAAGTTTATACGAAGCCAAGTCAGGTTTCATCATTAGTTCAAAATGGCGATACTGTTAATATTGATGCTGCGACTTACACATCTGATGTTGCGTACTGGAGTGCAAGTGATTTACTCATAAGAGGAATCGGTGGCTACGCTTATCTTCAATCCAATGGAGCCGATTATGGTGGTAAAGCAATTTGGGTAATAGGAGGGAACAATACAACTGTTGAGTGGATTGAGTTCAGCGGATGTTCTGTAGCTGATCACAACGGTGCCGGCATAAGACAAGAAGGAAAAAATTTAACTGTTCGTCATTGTTATTTTCATGATAATGAAGAAGGCATTTTAGCAGGCACTGTTAACCCGAGTAATATTTTAATTGAGTACACAGAGTTTGATCACAATGGATATGGTGATGGGTATTCACATAATTTGTACATTAATAATATTGACACGCTTATTTTTCAATTCAACTATTCTCACCATGCAGTTATAGGGCACGAATTAAAATCGAGAGCGCATGTAAATTTTATTTTATACAACCGCATGAGTAATGAAACAACCGGCAATGCGAGTCGCGAAATTGATTTGCCCAACGGTGGAACTGCAATTCTAATTGGAAATGAAATTGAACAAGGGCCCAATTCTGAGAACTCAAATATTATTGGTTATGGTTTAGAAGGTTTAACAAATCCATCGCCACATGAAATTTATTTAGCAAACAACACGATTGTAAATGATAAATCTTCGGGAACATTTTTGCAATTGCAGGCAGGCACTTCATTTCTAAAATCTTACAACAATATTTTTGCAGGAAGCGGAACGCTCTTAAGCGGAACAGCAACATCTGTTGACACTTCAAATAATTGGAGAACAATCAGCAGTGCATCGGTTAATTTTATTGATGCAGCTAATTATGATTATCACCTTTCCAATTTATCACCCGCAATTGATAAAGGTGCAAATGCAGGAAATACGAATAGTGGGTTTTCATTGTTGCCATTGTTTGAATATGTTGATCCTGCTAATTCAATTTTAAGAATGATGAATGGAAATATTGATTTGGGTGCTTATGAATTTTCATTTCCATTAAATATTTCAAATGCAACAGAGGTTTCAAATTCTATTATTGTTTTTCAGAATAATGAAAACGAATTTCTATTAATATCTTCTCAAGGTCTTACAATTACCGAAATCAATTTGTTTAAGATTAATGGGGAAAGGATATTTTCAAATTCAACTTCAACGCAGAGTTACCAATTTAGCACTTCTTCATTGATAAGCGGAATTTATCTTCTTGAAATAATTACAAAAGAGGGAGTAAACAAAACAGTGAAGGTTTTTTTTCATTAAGGAATTAAAGCACTTACTTTGGTTTTTATTTCCGTCCAATATTATTCTTATTGTTAACTAACCAAAATAAAAAAACATGAAATCAACTTTACTTCAGAAGAAATTAGCTGCCTATTCAGCAATGGCAACAGCAATTTGCGCCGCGTCAAACGCTGATGCACAAATTGTTTATACCGATGTAAACCCCGATGTTACTATTAACACCGGCGATACTTACGAAGTTGATCTTAACAATGATGGCGTTGTAGATTTTAAAACTCATGCAGGTAAAAACAATGCTAACACTTGGAAAAGTGTAGAGATTTATACATCGCTTTCGTTAAATAACAATCAGGTCGCAGCCTACCTCGGGCAGTTTTCTTATTACTATGCCAATTTGCTTTCATTTGGAAACGTAATAGATGAAAATGAAAACTTCTATCCTGCTTATCCTTATGTAACACTGAATTTTGTTTATGCAACAGGATCAGTTCAAGGTGCCTGGCATGGAGCTATTGATGGTTATGCAGGCCTTCTTTTCGACATCAATGGGGAACAGCATTATGGTTGGATCAGGCTCGATGTTGCTGAAGATGCAAGCAGTGCGGTAATAAAGGATTTCGCTTATGAATCAACAATTGAAAAGGCAATAATTGCAGGTGATAATGGTAATGTTGGAATACAGTCAGTTAAGACTGATAACGCAGTTATCATTTATGCACATAATGGATTGCTTTCAATTGTAGCAAATGGAATAGCTCTGCCGGCTACAATTAAGATCACAAATTTAATCGGACAGGTAGTTAGCGAATTTGAATTGAAAAATTCCAAAATCGAAATTAGTATTTCGGAGTTGCCGCATCAGCTATTGGTGGTTTCAGTTTTTGATGGAGCGAAAATTTATTCTTCTAAAATTTCATTATAGGTTTGGAATAAACTTCATACATCAGTTAAACAAATAAATTGTGAATAATGAAAAATTAGTTGTTAGAAAGATTTGAGACTTGTTTATATATTTACAATTCAAACCAAAAACATAACTTATGAAAAATTCTACATTAAAAAAGAAATTAGCTTCGTATGCGGCCATGGCAAGTGGCGTTGCTATAGCGAATAATTCAAATGCTCAAATTGTTTACACCGACATTAATCCTGATGTAACAATTGTAACAAGCGATGGCTATCAACTTGACCTTAATAATGACGGAATTGTTGATTACGTAATTGATGCAGGAGCAGCAGGGAATTGGCAAAAAGTAGAAATTTATAACCCTAACACCTCTAACTCAAATTCTGTTGCAGGCTATTTAAGCCCATACTCATTTGCTTATGCAAGTTTATTTTCACTTGGCGACCCAATTAATAATACCAGAACATTTTATGCTGCGTATCCTTACGTAACTTTTGTTTACAATAATGGATCGGCTTATGGTCAATGGGCAGATGCTGTTGATGGTTATGCAGGGTTGCGTTTTGCAATCGCTGGAGAGCTTTTTTATGGATGGGTTAGAATGGATATTGCAGCTAATGGTGGTTCGGCAATTATTAAAGATTATGCTTACAATGCAACTAAAGAAACTCCCATAGATGCCGGTGCCACAAATGTTGGTATTGCACCTACAGCAGAAAATAACATGCTCGAAGTTTATTCATTTGGAAATATTCTTCATGTTAATACTGCTGGAATTTCTATTCCATCTCAACTTAAAATTGTAAATACATTAGGTGAAGTAGTGAAAATGATAACACTTACCAATGGCAAGCAAGAAATTGATTTATCAGGACTATCTCATTCCTTATACATAGTTTCTGTAGCTGATGCTGGCAAGATTTATTCAGGTAAAATTGTTCTCTAATATAATCTCCTGAATTAGTCGTGAATTATAATTGAAATGAAATCATGATCTACAATTTAAAAGGAATAGCATCTCAATTCAGAGGTGCTATTTTTTTAACCATTCGCTTATTATTGATTCTGATTTTTCGGAAGAGGATTCATATAAACCAACTTTCATTCTCTGTCGGTATGCCTCATATAAAGTAACGGCACAGGCAACTGATATATTAAGGCTTTCAATCATTCCAACCTGAGGGATAATAAAATTGCCATCGCACAATGCTGCTGCTTCCTCACTTACTCCATCTTTTTCATTTCCAAAAACCAATGCAAGAGACTCTGTAAATTTCATACTGTAGAGATCGATTGAAGAAATCCCCAGTTTGGTTGCAAATATTTTTGAATAGCTATTTCTAACAGAATTAAAACAATCCGTTGTTGAATTAAAATGATTTATTGCCAGCCATTTGCTAGCACTAGCCGAAGACTTTTTACTGAGTTTAGATTGGTTCTTTTCTTTAGTTGAAAGAATAAAAACCTCAGCGATGCCAACTGCATCACATGAGCGAAGGCAAGCCGCGATGTTATGCGGATCATTTACATTCTCAAAAACAACAGTAATATCAAACTGCCGTTTTGAAACTACCTTTCTGATTCTTGCTTCACGCTCAGGAGTCATGCAACAAAGATGGGATTATAAAATAAAAACATGTTATTGCTGAATAGAATTATTCGAATAATCATCACCCTACTTATCAACATGAAACAGGTCGAGATTGTGACCAAGTTTTCATAAAAACTCACCTCTTTCTGTTGTATTTTTACGCCTCTTAAGATTTAAAGAAAATCATCTCAACTTATGTTGCTTTCCTTTCAACTTAAAACAAAATAAATTCAATTTTAATAACCGGTGTAATCACCAAAAATCTGTATAATCAAATTTAATTATGGCTGAAGGATCAAGGATAATTCCAGTAAATATTGAAGAGGAAATGAAAACAGCCTACATCGATTATTCGATGTCGGTTATAGTTTCCCGTGCAATACCCGATGCGCGTGATGGTTTAAAGCCCGTTCACCGCAGAATACTTTTTGCAATGAATGAATTGGGCATGCAACACAACCGCCCTTATAAGAAATCGGCAAGAGTAGTGGGTGAGGTGCTGGGTAAGTACCATCCGCATGGCGATTCATCGGTTTATGAAGCAATGGTTCGCATGGCACAGTGGTGGAGTATGCGATATACATTAATCGATGGGCAGGGAAACTTTGGTTCATTGGATGATGATCCTGCAGCAGCAATGCGTTACACTGAAGTTCGATTGACCAAACTCGCTGATGAGGTGATGGCCGATATTGAGAAGGATACAGTTGATTTTCAATTGAACTTCGACGATACATTAAAAGAACCTACAGTAATGCCAAGCCGGGTTCCACTAATGCTCGTTAATGGAGCTTCTGGAATTGCCGTTGGAATGGCTACCAATATGCTCCCGCATAACTTGTCTGAAGTGCTCGATGGTATTTGTGCTTACATTGATAATAAGGAGATTACGGTTGAAGAGCTAATCAAATTTGTGAAGGCGCCCGACTTTCCAACGGGCGGAATTATCTATGGTTATGATGGTGTTAAGCAAGGCCTTTTAACCGGCAGAGGCAAGGTTGTGCTAAGAGCAAAAACAGAATTTGAAACTCTTAAGAATGGCAGGGAAAGAATTATTGTTTCGGAAGTTCCTTACCAGGTTAACAAAGCATCTATTGTTGCCAAGACTCATGAATTGATGATGGAAAAGATCATCGATGGAATTTCTGAATGCAGAGACGAATCAGATCGTGATGGAGTGCGGGTGGTATTTGAATTAAAGAGAGATGGAATTCCTAATGTGGTGCTGAATCAACTATTCAAGTTTACACAACTTCAAAATTCCTATGGAGTAAATAACATCGCCTTGGTTAACGGCAGACCAAAGCAAATGAATATAAGAGATCAGATTGTAGTGTTTGTTGATTTCAGGCATGAGGTTTTGGTAAGGAAAACAAAATTTGAATTAGCGGAAGCTGAAAGGCGCGCACATATTCTTGAAGGTTTGTTAATTGCGCTTGATCATTTGGATGAAGTTATTGCTCTCATCCGCGCTTCAAAAACACCTGATGATGCGCAGACAGGATTAATGAAAGAATTTAAACTTTCAGAAATTCAATCCAAAGCAATTCTTGAAATGCGCTTGCAACGTTTAACCGGTTTAGAACGTGACAAGATTCGTGATGAGTATAAGGAAGTCAAGAATATGATTGACTATTACAACTCAGTTTTAAATGATGAGAAGTTGCGGTTCGAGATTATTAAGGATGAAATGATCGAACTGAAGAAAAAATTTGGTGATGAAAGAAGAAGTGAAATAGTTGCCAATGCCGAAGACCTGAATATGGAAGACTTGATTGCCGATGAAGACATGGTGATCACCATTTCAAATATGGGTTATATAAAAAGAACAACTCTTTCAAGTTACAGAAGACAAGGCAGAGGTGGTAAAGGATCTGTGGGCAGTGGATCAAGAGAAGAAGACTTTATAGAGCATCTTTTTATAGCAAGCAATCACAATTACATTTTATTCTTTACCGAAAAAGGGAAATGCTATTGGATGAAAGTTTATTCAGTTCCCGAAGGAAATAAAACTGTGAAGGGCAGAGCAATTCAAAACCTTTTAAACCTTCCGAGTGATGATAAAATAAGAGCTGTTATTAATGTTAAGAAATTAGATGACCCCGAGTTTCTTAAAAATAACTATCTGTTCTTCTGTACCAAAAAAGGGATTATTAAGAAAACAACTTTAGAAGAATTCAGCAGACCTCGCAACAGCGGAATCATTGCGCTTACTGTAAAGGAAGGCGATCAACTTCTTGAAGTTAAAATGACCAATGGCAAATGCGAAGTGCTGATTGCAGTAAAATCGGGTAAAGCAATTCATTTCCCCGAAGAAAAAGTTCGTGTAATGGGTCGCAGTGCAGCAGGCGTGCATGGCATTAAACTCGACACTACAAAAGATGAAGTAGTTGGAATGGTTTGCGTAGAAAAAATTGATAAGGAGCAAACAATTTTGGTGGTTTCGGAAAAAGGGTATGGCAAGCGAACCGATATTGATGAATACAGAATTACCAACCGCGGTGGTAAAGGCGTAAAGACTTTAAACGTAACACCCAAAACAGGTGCACTCGTAGCTCTTAAAAATGTAACGAACAAAGATGACCTGATGATAATTAATGAATCGGGGGTTGCAATAAGAATGGGAGTGGGAACCATTAAAGTAATTGGCAGAGCAACGCAAGGTGTTAGATTAATTAAGTTGAACGGCGATGATAAAATTGCAGCCGTTGCCAAAATTATTATGGACGATGTAGTTATTGATGATGAAACAGACGAGAAGAAAGATGACGGCGAAAAACAAGGTGATATGTTCAGCAAGAATTGATAGTGGTTTAATAATTTCGGCCCGATTTTAATAATGCTTAACCAATTAAACTGAATTCATTTTAAACTTCAATAACAAATAAAAACATGAAGAAGCTATTTTTTTCAATTTCGCTTTTTACTCTTTCATTCTCATTAGCATTCTCACAATCTTCAAAGGTTGTATCGGCATTTAACTATTTAAAAACCGGTGAGTTTGACAATGCAAAACAATCGATTAATGAGGCAACGCAAGACCCGAAAACAGGAGCACAGGCAAAAACATGGTTCTACCGCGGTTCTATCTATGAGGCAATTGTTGGTGATACCAACTTTGCAAAAAAATCACCCGAAGCATTAAGCGAAGCGGTAATGTCTTACAAGAAAGCAATGGAAATTGATCCAAAGAATCAGTGGAAAACCGAAATTCAGCAGGGACTAAATGATTGTTCGCTTATTTCGTTCAACAATGGTGTTGCTCCTTATAACAGAAAGGAATATCAAATGGCTTATGATAATTTTTCTCGTGCTGCATCATTAAGTTCTTACCTAAACACCACATTCGCACAAGAAAACAAAGACACCTTTGCAACTTTATATGCAGGCCATGCTGCAACAA
>JBKJNS010000168.1:0-3634 GCA_046593455.1 Chitinophagales bacterium
CACGCAAAAGGGAAATACAGGAGGGTGTGCTTACTGAATTGAAGGAGATTGTGAAAGCATGGTAAAATCTCCTTCAATTCAGTAAGCACACCCTCCTGTATTTTTCTTTTGCGTGCATCTTCGGGATCAGTTTTTTCTGCTTGCTCTTTTTTCATGCGGTCATTTTCTCGGGTAAATTCTTCAATTTGTTTTTGTGAATAAATAATCTCCTCACCTTTGGCAACATACACTCTTTGATAGCCGAGTTCATCTAACTCTTTACCCGCAACAGATTCCACAATGCGCACCTGATCTTGCGTGAGTTCCTTCAAAAATTTATTTGAGTTCTGATGCATGATGGGCTTGGTAACATTTTCCCAAAGCGAACTGGAAGCAGCAGTATTCTTTGCTTCTTCGCTATTATAGAAACTCATCATCTCGGGCTTAAATTCAGTACTCAAAAAACCGCATAGATTTCTAAGTGTGCTTTCAGTTTCATTTGTTAACTGACTATATGAAATGGTGAAGTAGCGATCAGTCGGAAGTTTTGCTCTTGCATCTAAACACAAGCGTTGCAGATCACTCCATTGCTTGGCAATAAAATAAACATGCTTTTCACCAATCACCGCTTTGCTGAATGAAAGTGCAACATCTCGTGCATCGCGGTGAAGAAAAATATACTTGTTGGTTTTAAAATAATTATTCAATCCATCAGCCCATCGAATGTTCTGCATGCTCTTGCACATCCACTTTTGTGATTGATTTGATTCGGCATAAATATCCATCACTGCACCGTAAATAGCGATCACATGTTTTTCGCTGCAACGTTTTTTTACATCACCACGATCTAAAGTTGTGTTGAGCCATGGCACCGGATTTTTTTCAATCATCTGGCAAACAATCTCTACCAATTGATCAAATTTTTTATCATCTAAAATTTGTGCAACAGGAACAATGGGATCAATTCGTTGAAGAATGTGTGGCGGATGCGGTGCTGCAACTTCATGTGTGTTGGAAATCATTAAACGCAAAAGGTTGGAGCCCGAACGTTGCTCACCTACTAAAAACAATGCCTGCATATTTAAAAGGTTGGATTTTATTTTTTATGGGTAAAGAAAATATCCGATTAATCCTGCGATGGGAATAATATAAACCACATCAACATTGTACTTGATCAATACGAATAATGCGCCGGCGAAAATAACAACCGAAGGCCAAATTGCGGCGAGTGATGATAAATCAGATTTGCTTCCTAATTCATAAGCTGCAAAAAATATCATTCCAATTACGCCGCATCTTATTCCTTTCATTATTGCTTTTGCCGTAAATGATTTTTTAAAATATTCCATTGCTTGTGATGCAACTACCATTACAATTGCAGGCGGGGTAAAGATTGCAATAGTGGAAAGCAAAGCACCTGCAATTCCTTTTACCTGAAAACCAATAAATGCAGCGGCGATTAAAATTGGCCCCGGCATTACCTGGCTAAAAGCAATTCCATCGGTAAATGAAACTTTATCGAGCCAGCCGAAAACTTCAACAACATGATGTCGCATGATTGGGATAATTACATATCCGCCTCCAAAAAGCATTACGCTTAATCCGCTAAAAGTTTTTGTTAGGTTGAAGAGAGATGAATATTGATCGGGCGCAACCTGAAAATATAATCCGCCAACCAATATCACAATCATTAATGCTGCGAGAAGTGTTTTAAGAATTGGAAATTCACCTGTTGCTTCTAATTTTTTTGGTGCATTTTTTTTGTCGAGGAAAGCATAGTAACCAACAATTGCAAAAATAATTACCAATAGAAATGTGATGTAAAGCCGATAATCTTTATCTACAAAAATCAATGTTAAAACAGAAAGAGACATCAATGCAAATTCAACTGCACCTTTTATATTTTGCTTTGCCATTCTCCAAGCAACACTGATGATTACAGCGCAAACAGCCGGAACAAAACCTTTAAAAAATTGCATCACAACCGGGTTTTTGCCATAAGATTCATACAGGTAACTAAGAACAATCATTAAAATAAATGAGGGGAGCACCACAGCTACTGCAGCGATAATTGCCCCAAATGTTCCACGTAATTTATTACCAGCATAAGCAACCACATTCACAGCTTGTGGGCCGGGAAGCAGACTTGCGAGAGAAATTCCATCAAGCATGTCTTCACGTGTGAGGTATTTTTTCTTTTCAACCAGAATGCTTTCAACTACTGAGATGAGTGACATAAAGCCACCAAAACCAAGGCAACCTGCCTTAAGAAATGTAAAGAATAAAGTTGAGTAAGAAATCTTTTGTTCAGTAACTGTTTCAGTTTCTGTTGTTGAGTTAGTAGAGTCAATTGAAGCCAATGCTGAATTTTTTTATAGTCAAAATAGATAGGGTCAAAAATTTATCGGCATCAAAAATAAAGGTATTTATTGCGGTTGCATCTTCAGGTAAATGAAATTATTCGGCGGATGATAGTTCAGAAATTATTATCCTTTAGAGCCTATTTTAAGCACGGTTCCAACTTGTAGGTTGTTGCATTTAGATGCGCCGTTTAACACTCTTATTTGTTCAACAGTGGTCCCGTGCTTTTTTGCAATTTCCCATAAAGTATCGCCACACCTCGCTTTGTAATAAACATATTGAGATGCTGTTTCAGCTTTGGTTTTAGGTGAAGCAGTGGATTTTGTTGCAGAAGAAGATTTTTTTGTTGTTGCAACTACGGTGCTTTCATCGCCACTAGATGAATATATTTTTAATTTCTGACCAGGATGTATGGTATTACTATTCAATCGATTCCATTTCTTGATCTGCGTTACTGATACACGATACTTAGCAGCAATTTTACCAAGATTGTCACCACTTCTTACAGTATAAGTCTTGTTCCCACCGGTAGAACCATAATAATATTGTGTTTTTGAATTGCTTGAATACTCAATGATGCTGTCATGATTCAAAGTAAACATATTGGCACGGTCACCGGGAAGTTTAAGGCAATAAGGATTATCCAAAGCGGGTATTACGCTACTTCGCAAGCCCGGATTAAGAAACTTAAGTTCTTCTAAAGTGAGGTCAGTAAACCTTGCAATCTGATCGCAACTCATTTTATCATTTACACAGATCGAAACAATAGAATCCCATGAGTATTTAGGATAAGTGGGTTCAATCTGATGTTCATCGTAATAGCTCATTACATACGTTGCAGCAATAAATGCAGGAACATAGGTTCGGGTTTCTTTAGGTAAATAATTTTGTATAGCCCAAAAAGTATTACCACCTGATTTTGCTATGGCTCGGTTTACGTTCTGTGGTCCGCAATTGTAAGAAGCAATTGCCAACAACCAGTCACCATAAACATCATACATTCCTTTCAAGTACTGTGCAGCTCCTTCTGTGGAACGAATAATATCTCGGCGTTCATCAAAATAATCATTGACTGAAAGTTTATACATTTTCGCTGTGCCATACATAAACTGCCACATACCCACTGCACCTGCTTTTGAAACTGCATGTGGATTTAATGCTGATTCAATAATTGCAAGATTTTTCATTTCGGGAGGAACACCATAGGCTTCAAAAATTTGATCGAAGATTGGATAGTAGAATTTACTTAGCCCAACCATGCGTTGCACTTGTGATCGGCGATGTAACACATACA
>JBKJNS010000146.1:0-4216 GCA_046593455.1 Chitinophagales bacterium
ATAAGCTTGCAAGCACACCGCTTAATTTATTGCCAAGTGAGGTAGATAAAAACCACCCGCCCATCATTAATGCTGTAAGACGTTGCGGTGCAAGCTTAGAAACCAATGACAAAGCCATAGGGCTGAGGCATAATTCACCAATAGTAATTACGCCGTAGGCAGAGATGAGCCACCACATGGAACTTTTTTCGAATCCGTTGTGGCAGGCATAGGTAGCACCCACCATTACTAAAGTAGAGAGGGCGGTAATAAACAAGCCAAAATAAATTTTCCAAGGTGTTGTGGGTTCTTTACCTCTTCTTTTTAAGAAAGCAAAAAATGCAATTACAACGGGAGTAAGCAGCACTACCCAAAACGGATTTATACTTTGTGCTAATTCTGTTGAAACCAGATTTACCGTTGCACCTTCTTGTGGTAATTTTTGAGGCGGAATATTTTTAAAGTATAATGGGTAGTCAAAAGTTTTGATCACTTTATTGTTTGCATCTCTTGCTATTCTGAATTGATTATCGGTTAAAGGCACAGAGTCTCTTTTATAATTTAACTGTTGCACTACCCCTAAAGCTGTTGCAGGCGAAACTAATGCGGGTGCAATTTCTCTTTCAGTATAACTTTCGGCCCAGGTAGTTAATGCGGTACCGTTTTGTTTAAAGATTGCCCAAAAAATAATGGCAACTGCAAACACCGAAAGCAATGCTGCAATGGGGCGCCTGTCTTCTTTATTGCTGCGCAGGAGAATGGTAATATAATATGCAACTACGGGTAAGGCACCTAAAATAAAAGCATCTGTGCTGTCACTGCCAAAAATATTTCCGGGAATAATCCATCCTATGTAACCTGCAATTAATGCCGGCAACAAAGTCATACCCAGAATTTTTGCAACACTCAGGTCTTCAGAATTGGTAGGTTTTATTACATCTGCATGTTTAAAATGTTTATTGCCCATCCAAAAAATAATAACTCCAACAAACATTCCGATACCTGCCGCCATAAATGCAGCACCCCAACTAAAATTGTTTCTAAGGTATGCTCCAAAAAAATTACAGATGAAAGCGCCTATGTTAATGCCCATGTAAAAAATGTTGTAGCCCGAATCTTTTAAGCCTTTATACTGCGGATCATTGTAAACATTTCCGAGAATGGTAGAAATGTTTGGCTTAAAAAATCCATTTCCTATACAAATAGTCAATAGTGAAATGTAAAAAGCTGTATTACCGGGAATTGCTAAACCGCAATAACCAATTCCCATTAAGATGCCGCCAATAGTGATGGATAAACGATATCCTAAAATTCGGTCGGCAAGTAAGCCACCAATGAAAGGTGTGAGGTAAACAAGAGCTATAAAAGTTCCGAAAATATCACTCGCTTCTTTTCTGTCTAATCCCATACCGCCCCGCTGTGTATCGGTCATGTACAAAAAGAAAATGCCAAGCATGAGGTAAAATCCAAAGCGCTCCCACATTTCGCTAAGGAATAAATATGGCAATGCCTTTGGATGTTTTTTGTTCATGAATTAATGTTTATTGATTTACGAATGGAAAGCTATGATGACGAAATATTTATGTGTCGGCAACCAAGGCCAAAACTTTATTGCACAAGCAGCATTATTTTTTTAAAGGTGATCCAACAGGAATGGCACAATCATGTCCAGGTTCACCGTGTGGCGGATTCATGCCCGGTGCGGTGGCAACCGGTGCAGTTTGCGGAGCAGTTGAATTGGTAGCAGGTGATGGAAAAATATTTGATGATGGTGCTGTAACAACAGGATTTGCATTTGCAGCCGGTGCAGTGTTTAATGGTTCACCTACAGAAATATCGCAGCGATGCCCGGGTTCCCCGTGAGCTGGATTTAGTTTGGTGGAGGAGGAAGCAGCATCTGTTGATGGAGATTGTTGGGGTAAAAGAACTTCAGTGTTAGTTAAGTCGGTACTGTTTGTTGCTGATGAAGATTGTATGCTTACATCTGATTCGCTGGTTGTGGTATTGTTAAGTGCAGAATCTTTTACGACAACGGATTTACTATCTCGCGTTTCATTTGAGTTGTTACATGCAACCAGAAAAAAAATTGCTATTGCAATTACCTGTAAGATTATTTTCATTTCAATTTTTATTTTAAGATTGTAAAGCTAACATCTTATTAAGATTCAATTTACTGCCAACCATAAAAGCACAAGAGAAACCTTTTCACGTTCGAGGTAATCGTGATAACCCTAATTCCCTGACTGAATTTTTTGGTTGATTATTTTTTCATCTTTACGCAATTGAACATCTAAAAAAAATGTTCCAAAAGGTATGAGTGATGCAAGGAAAGCAACGAAAGCTTTGATCAACGACCATTGATGTTTAAATTTTACATGAGTAAGGGCAATAATGTAAAGCAGAAAAAGTATTCCATGAAACCATCCTGTAACCTTGACCGCCTCAGGAAAGTCGGCAAAGTATTTAAGTGGCATTGCAATAAAGAGAAGCACCAAAAATGAAATACCTTCTGTTATGGCTGCAAATCTCAATCTTCCAATGGGGGTATTTGAAAATTTTAAATTCATTGTTGATTACAATTTTTAAAGTTTTAAGATTTAGCCGTAACTGTTTTTAAAAAGTTGTTTAAATAAAATTCCACCTGTAAGAAACAAATTTGTAAATAATTATTGAAGTCATAACTCCCGCGAGCAACAGTTTCATTCCAATGCTTACCAATGTTCCAAAAAAAGTTGCAATGCCCGATCTTGCTGCCTGTGCGCCCGACCTTCCTGCAATCAAATCACCAAGCACGGCGCCTGCGATCATGCCGGCAAACATTCCAATGGGAGTAAAAAAAATTCCAGCCATCATGCCTGCAATACTTCCAATTATTCCCTGTCGGGTAGCTCCGAATTTTTTGCCTGTCCAAATTGGTATCAGATAATCAAGAATCAATACTAATATGGATGAAACTCCGAAAGCAATTAACAATGAAATACTAAATGGATTAATTGCCCACTGCATGCACCACATTGCAAAGTAATTGAGAGCAAGACCGGGTAACCCGGGAACAATGCAACCAATGATGCCGATAATGGAAAGAAGAAAAGCAAGAACAATTAATGTTGTTTCCATTTGTTACTCATTCACGGCAAATACAAATGATCATTAATGCTTTACTGCGACCACGTTAAATTTTAATTTGAACTCATCATAAATCATTTTATCGCCAATGTTGGGGTAAAATGATTTTGAACCGTATTTAATATCAAACTTCGAACGGTCAACAATGGCAGTTCCGGTAAAATTAATTTTACCGGGTAACATAGTGATGATGGCACCAAAAGAAATTTCGTTTGTTTTGTCTTTGATGGTAAGATTTCCTTTTATTGTATGTGTAGCTTCACCCGTTGTTGAATTGGTTGCCGGAGTAATTGCCGTAATAACAAATTTTGATTTCGGATATGTTGCAACATCAAAAAAATCTGCCGACTTAAGATGGCCTTCCAATTTTACTTTTGATTTTGCATCAGTGAGATCGGTGTTTGCAATAGAACTCATTTCTATTTCAATACTGCCCGTGAAACTACCGTGGTCGTTTTTCAATTCACCGCCCGAAAGCATTATGGTACCATTGTGTTTGCCGGTTACCTTTTCGGCAAACCATTCAAGGTTACTTTGTTTGCTATCAATAGTATAAATATCTGTATGCATATTATTAACTGTGAAGGCCATTAAAGCAAACGTGGTAAGCATTACTAAAAACAAAACTGTTTTTTTATTCCCTTGTAACATAGCCATTACATTTAGTGATGGTGATTTTAAGTTGTTATGCATTGTAATGTGTTTTAAAGTTGAATGAATGATTAAATTATTACTGCACTTGGAAGCGAAAATAGTTTGTTTTCTTAATTCGCATCACTAACTGTATTTAAAGCTGCCCTCTTATAAAATATCTGCAACAAATTTTCTGCATAGTCAAACAATGCAGTTTAAAGCGGAATGCGAAATAAATAGTTTTAAAAATTGTTCTTGCTCCGAGATGGCTGCGGAAGAACGTATGTTGAATATTTTTGTACCAGATATTTCATAAATAGTCTTGAAAATGTTCGTGTAAAATCTCAGTCAGCATTTCTTTGCTTAATGGCTTGGACTCAAACCCCGTTACTTCTTCTATTTCCTTTGACCTTTTTATATCATCAGGGTTTGCCGAGGTACTCAATATGAGAATAACCACTTTTGCTTTTTGTTTTAT
>JBKJNS010000409.1:0-7118 GCA_046593455.1 Chitinophagales bacterium
TTATTACTGATGTTGGAAAGTGAATTTTTGTTCATAGAAAATAGACGACATAGTCACTCAATTTTTTCAAGGCGGTATCTTTTGTAATCCTGGATGACTTTATCCAGAACGATCTTATAGCTTTTTTGAATTTCTTTAGCGTCTCCTATATGCCATCCATTTAATTTTTCAAACCAATCTTTCTCAACATTCGCATTAGCTAATTCGGCTTCAGTTATGATCGCCTCACTGAAGTTAGCCCTCACGAAATCTGCTTTTGTCAAATTAGTCCTGGTGAAATTGGCCTTTACCAAGGTTGCATCCACCAGGCTTCCACCTTCCAGGTTTGCCCCGTTCAATAATGCTCCATCAAGTTTCGCCGTGCGAAAATTGGCTTTTCGTAAATCTGCATTTCGAAATTGAGCATTAGTTAAATCTGCACCACTGAAATTAGCCGAGTCCGATTCCGATTCATTCAATTCTGCCCAACTCAAATCCGCTCGCCTCAAATCGGCACCATTCAGATTTGCCTTGTTCAATTTAACTCCTCTCATATTTGCTCCTCTTAAAATAGTGTTCTTGAAGATTGCACCATTCAAATTAGCATCTCTAAAATCAGCTCCTGTAAGATTGGTTCCACTCAAATCAATACTAGTAAGGTTAGCGCCGTGCAAATCAGTTCCTGTGAAAGTTGCGGTATGCTTTATCTTTTTGAAAGAAACAGAATCAATATTTCTCGCATACAGCGCTAGTAATAATTGCCCTTTTTCCCGACTCAACTTCTTAGATGATAAGCTATCATCTTCCAAATAACAATAAGGCTCAAAAGAATAATTAAATGCTTCTGCAATACTTGCAATGGTATTATCACTCAGTGTTTTGGTTTGATTATTCTTTAATTCTTCATCCACTTTATCTATTATACCGCTCAACAGAATTATCATGCTGCTTCTTCGACTTGACTCTATTAATTCCGACTGCTCTTTTATTCTTTGATTCTGATATTCGGTATTAGCTTCAAACAATTCATTTTGTTTGTAGATTAGAAAACTGCTGATGAGCCCGCCGATGACAATGAAGGCAGCAACTAAAATCCAGATGAAAGTGTATGTGCGCAAGGCATTGTTTGAATTCTGAGCAGCAGAATTTTTTCCAATCAACTTAACTAAATAAGCATTCTTATTCCAGAAGAATAATAAAATCAGTATTAATGAAATGAAAGCAATACAAGCAATGAAACCCAATAAAAATGATTGGTTCTTTTCTACATAAGGGAAGCGAAGAAATCCCAATACCCACCCGATTACTGCACCGAGTATTAAGCCGATAAAAAGATTTCTTGCTGCTTTCATAAAGACAATTTATTATTTCATAAACTTTTCTGAACGTAGTAATTTATCAAGACACTCCGAAATTTTTTGCAATTATAAAGTTAATTTCCTATTCACTTCTTCAAGACTAATTCCTTTCGTTTCCGGCATTTTAAATCTGACCCAGAGTAATTGCCCAACCATCATGATTGCAAAAAAAACAAATACAACTCCTGCGCCTATGGTGGAGAAAAGAAATGGAATCATTGATGGGATTGCTGCTGCCAACACCCAATGAACCGATGAACCGAAAGCCTGCCCCTGCGCACGTAAATGTGTAGGAAATAATTCTGCGATGAAAACCCAAATTACAGTGCCTTGACCTATTGCATGCGATGCAATAAACATGAATAGAAAAACAGGAACACTAATCCCTTTCCATCCAAAAAGAAAAGACAGTGCTACGAGCGAAAGAGAAATAATGTATCCGAATGAGCCGATGTACATCAAATGTTTTCTGCCGAGGCGATCAATCAGCGACATACCAATCAGTGTGAATAAAAGATTAATCAAACCCACCCCTGCGCTGCTTAGCAATGCCGAACTGCTTCCAAGTCCGGCAACCTCAAATATTCTGGGTGCATAATACAATACAGCATTGATTCCCGACAACTGATTAAAGAATGCAATAAAGAATGCAAGCAACAATGCGGGTCGGTATTTTTTTATGAAAATATTTTCATGTTCTCTTGAATCCACAGATTTCATTTCAGCTATAAAAGAATTTATTTCAGTTCCAGAACCGAGATTCTTCAAAACAATTTCTGCTTCTTCCATTCTTCCTTTCATCACCAACCATCTTGGACTGTTCTGAATAAATAGCACTGCTATTCCATAAATCAATGCAGGGAAGGCTGATATTCCAATCATCCATCGCCATGATTGTTCACCCATGTTCCGCAACAAATAATTAGATAAGAATGCAGTGAGAATTCCCACCACAATACTTAACTGATACATGGAAACAAGGCGCCCTCTTTTTTGAGGAGGTGCAATTTCTGAGATGTAGGCAGGTGCGGCAATTGTTGAAGCACCTATTCCCAAACCACCAATGAATCTGAAAAAAGCAAACGTATAAGGGTCATTGGCAAACGCAGAACCCATCGCGGAAACAAGATACAATACACCAATCACAATCAAGGTATTTTTCCTGCCATATTTATTAGTAGGAATTCCGCCAAACATGGCTCCTGCAACAGTACCCCATAACGCCGATGCCATTACTACGATTCCGTGGAAAACATCGGAAGAGTTCCACAACTCCTGCAACTTTTGATCGGCACCTGAAATAACAATCGTATCAAACCCAAACAGAAAACCCGCTAATGCAACAGTGATTGACCAGAGAAGAATTTTATTCATTTGTTTCTAACGTTGATTGTAAAAATGATATTTTTTTTGTGAATGAATTTAATGATGCAAACAAACTTGATGCGTTCCGCAAAACATTTTATTAAATCCTTTTCAAAACCTAATCTTTAAATTTGAAATATCAAACTTCAAAAATTCAAACCTCAAGAAAAAATCAAGCGTCAAATAAAAAATTCCTAAGTCCTTAATGAATGAATTGGCTTTTGAAATTTAAACCTTTAAGCTTACTTGAAATTTGAATTTTGAATCTTGAATTTTTTTTTAGAAGGCAACTAATTGGGTTTTGCAAGAAGTTATTTGCAGAGCGCAAACTTCCAGTGGGGGAATTCATTTTTCATTTCAACAATACAACTTACTTTTAGTGTGGCATAATTCAACCGATGAAAAAAATAATTCTCCTCTCTGCAATTTCAATTTTCATTTTAACAATTACATTTTCTTTTCTTAAAAAAAATAATTTTGAAAAAGAAAATGATGAACCAAGCGATTGGTTTTTAATGCAGCGTGCATTTCCATTTAACAAAGTTGATTACACTGCTTACAAAAATGCATTGAACGAAAAAGCATTTATGTTTCCGCAAAATAGTTTGCGCGATTATTTACAATGGGAACCCGAAGGACCAATTAACATTGGAGGAAGAGTGCAGGACATCGAAATGGATCCAACAAATACCTCCATCATTTATATTGGTTCTGCATCGGGTGGAATTTTTAAATCAAAAGATGCAGGCACCACATGGCAACCAATTTTTGATTCACAACTAAGTTTATCTATTGGTGATGTTGCAGTTTGCTCTACAAATCCCGATTTAATTTATGCTGGAACAGGTGAGCCCAATTGCGGCGGCGGCTCTGTAACTTATGATGGAGCAGGAATTTTTAAATCAATTGATGCAGGAAATAATTGGAATTATGTTGGTTTAGATTCTACACGCAACACAGGAAGAATTGTGATTGATCCAAAAAATAATGATCGCGTTTTCGCTGCTACCATGGGAGATTTATTTGCGAACGGAAAACAGCGCGGAGTTTACCGTACAACAGATGGAGGCACCACATGGACGCAGGTTTTATTTGTGAGTGATTCAACAGGTGCCATTGATCTTGCAATAAATCCTGAGCACCCCGATACAATTTACGCCTGTATGTGGGAGCGGGTACGCAGGTTTACCTTTCAAAAATATTACGGCCCCACTTGCGGTATCTATCGCTCTTATGATGGCGGTGAAACATGGACACATCTTACAACTGGTCTTCCAACTACCGACATTGGCAGAATAGGAATTGACATTGCGCAGAGTTCACCTAATGTGTTGTATTCAATTTACACAAACACACTAAGCGGCATGTTCGCTTCTTACGGCTGGTGGTTCAGCAGAATAAAAGCAGATCCCACCAATCCGGATATTGTTTTTGCAATCGGCTTTGATACATACCGAACCATCAATGGCGGAATTGCATGGACTAAAATATCGGGCTCCATGCATGTTGACCATCACGCCATCTACATACATCCGCTTGATAACAATCTTGTTTATGCCGGTAATGATGGCGGCGTTTACAAATCAATCAATGGCGGAACATCGTGGACACACTTCACTAACATTCCAAACAATCAATTTTACACGAGCGAAGTTGATTTCAACAATCCAACTAATCTATATGGTGGCACACAAGACAATGGTGTTTACAGAACCACCACCGGAAATATTGATGATTATAAATTGTTAGTTGGCGGCGATGGTTTTTATACATTGGTTGACCCCACTGATAATAATTTTATCTATGGGGAAAGTCAGTATGGAGCATTATCGCGATCTGTGAATGGCGGCAGTTCATTCATTGGCGCAACAAGTGGCATTAGTAATTCGGCAAGAAAAAATTGGAACTCACCCCTTGCTTTCAATCCGCAAAACACAAAGTCACTTTACTTCGGTGCAAACAAAGTTTATAAAACAGTTAACCGTGCTGCACATTGGGATGCCATCAGCGATGATCTAACGAATGGATATGTGAGTTCAAATGTTACTTACGCCACCATCACTTCAATTGCCGCTTCGCCAATGGATTCAAATATTATTTGGGCAGGAACTGACGATGGAAATGTTTGGGTCACCGAAAACAATGGAACTCTCTGGACAAAAGTTTCTGATTCATTACCCAATCGATGGGTTACAAGAGTGGTATGTGATCTCAATGATTCGCATGTGGCGTATGTAACATTCAGTGGCTACAAATACTATGATAACATCACACATGTTTACCGCACCACTGATCTCGGTCAAACGTGGCAAAGCATTTCAGGCAACATGCCCGATGTGCCGGCGAATGATTTAATCATTGATCCCATTCTCGATTCCACTTTATACCTCGCCACCGATGCAGGAGTTTTTTACACTTCCAATTTAGGAAATGAATGGTTCGTATTGGGTTATGATCTTCCTTCGCTTGCTATAACAGATTTAACTTTTCATGAACCTACCCGAAAATTAATTGCCGCTACTTATGGCCGCAGTTTATACTCAATAGATTTGAGTGTGTTCACTGATGTTACTGCTACAACATCAACCACTTCTTTTGATGCTTCTGTTTTTCCTAATCCAATTAAAGATCATTTTACAGTTAATATTTCGGGAATGAAGAATCAGGAAATTCAATTTTCAGTTTTTGATTTGAAAGGAAATTTAGTTTGGTCTAAGGAAATGAAAAACGGAAATCATTTTCAGTTTTCTGCATCTGAAATTTTTAAGCAGCATCAAAAAGGAATTTATTTTTTGAAAATTAATTTAGATGGTAAGGAAGTCGCGAAAAGAATAATTGTTCTTTAAGAAATTTTTAATCTATAACTGATGAAAAATTTTTGATTTATTTTCAAGAATTAAATTTTAAATAAAAAATTGCCACGACGATTACTAAAGTCATTAAACCTCCTTGACTATATTCGCCCCGTTAAGTGGTTTCCTCAGAGAAATCGGAGGAATGAAAAGGGAATCCTGTTAAAATCAGGAACAGTTCCCGCTGCTGTAAGTTCTAATTAAATTTCTGTTTCAGCTTCAGCCACTGTTTAAAATATTTAAACGGGAAGGCAATGAAAAAGAAAAGAACAAGTCAGAAGACCTGCCAATCAACAACCATCATTTGCTTTCGGGAAAAAAAGCAGCAATGAGTTTACCACTCGTTTCTCTCCCCGAAATTATTTTTCTAATCGCTGCGGGTAACAGCAGAAAAAAATCTTTATGAAAAAAATATTGACAATTCTTTTTATCATTCACTTTTCCCCGCCGTTGGCGGGGCAGGCACTCTCCACGTTTCACCTGCAAGCACAAACCCCTGACACCCTCCGAAGTGAAATCCCCGAAGTAATTATTTCAGCAACGCGAACACAAAAAACTCCCGATCAAACTCCGCGAAGTGTAACAGTGATTACTGCAAGCGATGCACAAAAATTACAACCGAATAATTTGGCGCAATTGCTTTTACAGCAGGAGGGAATTTCCATCATCGGCTCTGGTCAAAATCCCGGGATGACGGAAACAATATTTATGCGCGGCACCAACAGCAATCATACACTGATGATGATTGATGGCGTGCGCATAAGCGATCCGTCAACAG
The DNA here is from genome assembly GCA_046593455.1 of Chitinophagales bacterium. Taxonomy (GTDB): domain Bacteria; phylum Bacteroidota; class Bacteroidia; order Chitinophagales; family UBA10324; genus JAJAYG01. Next base: position 6,333 of record JBKJNS010000409.1, read on the forward strand.
TGAATGATGCGCTTGACTTAACTGAAATTCCTGCGTCAGGTTTTGAGCAAATAGAAATTGTAAGAGGATCACACAGCACACTCTATGGCTCAAGCGGAATTGGCGGCGTAATCAATTTAATTTCTGCCGGCAAGCAAACACCGGGTTTGCACGGTGATGTAAATGTAAGAGGCGGAACATTTGGTAAAAGCACTTCATTGCTTGAAGAGAAATTGCATTTGAATTATTCTTTCAAGAGTGGCATGTATGCAAACCTGGATTTCTTCAACACCAACATCAATGGCTTAGATGCAACAGTTGACACTATAAAAAATGCGGATGCTTTTAAAAGTTATGATCAAGATGATCACAACTTATTAAAAGCAGGAGCGAAGTTTGGCTATCAAACTGAAAAGTGGAATGCTTTTATTTCTTATGCTTACACCGATCAGCAAACAGATTTTGATAAGAGTGGCTGGAAATACAACAATGCTTTTGGTGAAAATCCAAATGCATTTTACGATGGTGATAAAACGGAAATAGGAGTGAAGAGAAATTTATTTTGTTACAATGTTGAACATTCATTTTCAAAAATGTTTTCACTGAAATTAAATGGCGGTTATACTACATTGAAAAGATCAGTGATTGATGATTCATCCATCATCAACACCATTGGAACTTATGATCACACTTACAATGATGCAGCTTATGAAGGCAGTAATTTGAATACTGCCTTCATAAATTGCCTCATTGTAAGTGTGATCATAAGTTCCAATAATGTTGATGATGGATGAATCATCAATCACT
>JBKJNS010000471.1:0-2508 GCA_046593455.1 Chitinophagales bacterium
CTTTTTGTTTCATTTTAAGTTTGGCTTTTGTTTGTTTAATTTAATTGTACCTATTATAATTGTAGCTACAACTATCCTTTTAAAAAAAAGTTCAATTTCCTCTTAACTCATCAAGCCACTCGTTAATCAGTGTTGCCTTTTCCTGGTTTAAGGTTTTTAATTTATTTCTAAATTTTATGGAAGAAGCGTCAACCTCAGTAATCAGATCGAAGCCTTTTTGAGTTATTTTAATTGATACCGCTCTTCTATCTTGATCATGTTGATTTCTTACAATTAATTTTTTTTCAATCAGCTTGTCAACGATCCTGGTTGCATTGGAAGACTTGTCAATCATGCGTTCGGTGATAGCCTGATTGCTGTGTCCTTCAGGATGTTTTCCTTTAAGAATTCTTAACACGTTGTATTGCGATGGAGAAATTCCAAATGGTTTTAAAATTTTAGTAAACTCGCTATTGAGCCAACTGCTTGTAACATGAATATTTATTACAAGCTTCTGAATCTCGTTTTTAAAGGGTTTCGTTTGTTTTATTTCGTCTTCTATTTTCATTACTCGAGTTCAAAAATACTAAAACTGATTGTATGTACAATTAAAACTGTTTTTGTTTTTTTCAAAACTCAACAAGTCGAGACATTTCTTAACCATTCTTATATTCTTAAACTGAACTAATTCTTAGAATAACACGGACAGATATTAATGAAGATCTCAATCGGCGTATTGAATTTGGTTTATTGGTGGTGTTCTTATTGACCAGTTATATTTCTATCTCTTATCCACCTTTACCCAATAAATAAACAGTTCCCTAAAAAACATGGCGCTATATAAATCAACTCATTGCATCCCACAATCCATTGATCTTCATTCTTACTGCCTGAAAAAGTGGTGAGTGCGGTGAGTCACTTATGATTTCGAGTGTTTCTTTTTTGTTGGCAACAATTTCAACTTTTCCTTCCGCAATTATTCCGGCGCTTGTTAAACTTTGATTGAGTGTACTCTGTATTTTAACTGTGTTACTCTTTTCTCCCGAAAAAAGTGTAACGCCCGATTGTGCTGTGCAAACCTGATTAACAAAAAAGTAGCGCTGTGGCTTTTTGCTGTACCCGTTTGTTTTCCATAGGTTGTTAATCACGGGTGTCATTTTCGCGAGATCAATGTTTTGATAGATCGCTTTCTTTAGCGCAACATAACCCGAATTCTTTTTTGAAAAAGAAATCTCTGCCTGTGCCGTTCCTATGGCACCGCTGGTACCGGTTCCGCTAAATGTAATGCTGGTTCCTGTTTCCTTTGAAAATCTTACATCTTTTGGCGAGCCCGGTTTTAGCAGGTAATCCTCACGCTTTAGCAATGGCATAAGGTTAAAAATATTTGTGATAATGATCCAACCCTCATTATCTAATTGATAGATGTCGCCTAACTCAGCATTGCCTCTTAGAAAATCTGCGATTAAATTGGAGTCGGCAAAAACTCTTGCTTGTTTGCTTAACATTTTTCTTAGGTTTATGTATGCTTACTCTAATCCCTTTTCAGCTAACGGGTAATTGACAATTTCTTATTTTGATACTAAACTTTAATCGTTTAAATAAATTGTTGTGTAAAATTATCAAAGAAAAGAACATACATTCAGGGATTAAAATGATGCCATGAAAAAAGCCAGAGAATCAGTTCCAAATATTAATAAAGCGTATTTTATATTTTCACAGCAAAAAAAATGATAGCCAAAGAACTCATTATCTCTCTCCCATCTCGTTTAAAACCCGAAGCCGGAAAAGGAATCAACATTAACTTTCACTTCATTATTTCGGGTGATAATGGTGGCAGCTTTACTGTAAAGGTTGATGACGGAATTTGCAGCACTCATGAAGGATTAGAAGGCGAACCAAAATGTGTGATCGAAACTTCAGCCACCGATTATGAAGATGTTGAATACGGAAGAACCAATGCGCAAATGGCTGTGCTCTTTGGTAAAATTAAAGTGAGCAACATTGGATCAATGCTCAAGTTTGTTGAGATGTTTGAAAAAGCTGCTTGATTTATAGGTTAACTGCAACAATATTTAGTTCTACGTCACCTGAAAGCGATTTTAATTGATTGAACATTTTTAAGGCGAGACATTCATTTATTTTCAAAGCATCCTTCAAACTACAATAAAATTGAAAAAGTATTTTCACCAATGTTTTGTTTAAGAGAAATAAACATTCAAGTTTTTTTCTTTGTAATAACTTTTTTTTGAGATTTCGCTTCTTCTTTAAAACCTTTTTCTTTCATCAACAGAAAGCCGTATTCACGGATTACTTCAATAATCGGAATTGCTTTCTTCCCTTTTGATGAGATCGTGTATTCCACTTTTGGCGGAACAACAGGATGAACTTTTCGTGTAATAAGTTCATGCTTTTCTAATTCACGCAGTTGCGAAGAAAGCATTTTGTGTGTGATGTGAGGTAATGTTTTTTTCAGTTCACCATATCGCATGGTGTTTTGATTGAGCCGCCAAAGTATTGGCATCTTCCAGG
>JBKJNS010000478.1:0-3157 GCA_046593455.1 Chitinophagales bacterium
GTACCAAATGGCGTGTTCACCAATGAAATTAGGTTATCAATCACATAGGGGAAAGTAACGCCTGAGCTGCTTCTCTTTAGTCGTGGTCCATCGGTTCCCAAAAGAATTTGATTTTGATCTAAGTTAGTTCCCAGTTCATAAGCGCTGCCGGGTTCCATTAAAAAATTAAGCTCAACATCTGCCGAATCCATTGGAACATTTACCATGGCACTTTGCAAAACATCGCCCGAAGAATTTCTTAATTCAATCAGGCGGTCGCCGGGTTGATCGGTATAAACTTTAACCGATTTTAAAGTGCACTCTTTGATAACATCAAAAATGATGGTGCTGTTTGTTGAACCGCTTGAACTGTAATTACTGTTGCCTGTATGAAAAAGCTGACCTGTATTATAGGTACTGCCATTGTAACTCTGCTGATCTTCGGCATAAAATATTTCACCACCATTTGCAAAAGTGGTAAATGAATTTCCTGTTGCTATGGGTGAGCCACCTTCTTCAACATCGTACCACGAAATATTATTTCCGGTTGCTGTTAGTGTTACATCTTGCGGTACTCCAATGTATGCATCAGTTGTTGCAGGTGCAGGTGATGCAAGCATAGTTACATCAGTTGCTGATGAATTCCATGTTTGGCAGGTGCCCTGTGTAGTTACGCTGTAACTGCCGGATTGATTTACGGTGATGGATGGTGTTGTTTCTCCGTTAGACCATGTGTAACCAAGTGCAGAAGAACTTGTGAGTATCACACTTCCTCCTTCACAGAAAACCAATTCGCCCGAAGCAGTAACTATTGGAACTTCAAAAGGATTTAATACCGTTGTTACAGATGGAGCTGTTACAGAACAATCATTGTTTGCTGATACAGCAGTTACATAACTTGTTGCGCTAATGTTAACTGTAATTGATTGAGTGGTTGAAGCATTAGACCATAAAAAGCTATAACCTGCGGGAAGTGATGTTGCTGTAAGTGTTACTGATTGACCTGAACAAAAAAGTAATGAACCACCTGCTGTAATAGCAAGATTTGGTGAAACACAATCACCTTCTTTTACAGTAATAAACTGATCAACGGTTGGATTAATAATTTTAGTGATCGCACCGGATTGAAAACGAACAATTGCAGAATCAATTTGTGTATTGGCACCTAATCCAAAATGTAAATTGGTGGTGTTGCAGGTACCGTAACTTTCGCCGGCATGAACTTCACGAACCATTGTACCAAATGCACCATACAATGTTACTCTTGCACCATAAGCTCCCGGCGTACTTGTAGTACCAATTAAATTGAATGTTACAAAGTGATTGGAGTTGGCTGTGGTGTTCAACCAATAAACATCGGGGGTTGTTGAGGAAGGTGTTGTATAAATATGTGCATAGCTTGAATACAAATCTATTTTTCCATCGTGGTTTAAATCGCCGATGGCAAATGACGACATCTTATCGGTCCCAAAAACACCACTTACTTTTGTAAATGTTTTGTTGCCGTTGTTATGAAATAAAACATAAGTATCACCGGTAATCAAGATGTCAACGAATCCATCATTGTCAAAATCTTCCATCACCGATTCCATAGCAAAAATACCCATGTCAAATCCCGAACCTTCAGTAATGTTTATCATGTGTCCGGTGCCATCATTCTCCAAAAGTTTTGCAGGAATATTATAATCGGTTTGAATTACATCGAGGTCACCATCATTATCAATGTCAGCAAAGTTTGCAGTCCATGTTTGTCCGGTGTCATTAAGGCCATAGGTAATTGCATTTGAGAAGTAGTGATTGGTTCCATCGTTTTCAAAAAGAACATCCACTCTTCTGTCATCAATGGCACCAATCTGCCTGCATTTAGCTATGTAAAAATCAACATCTCCATCATTGTCAAAATCGGTCCATACACTTCCGTAGTTACCCGAGTCATCAGTTGCTGTAACATCAAAGTCAATAATGTTCGACTCAGCAACATTTCCACCTCCATCATTCAAATAGATATGACTTTCATGATCATCATCACACACAAAAATATCGGCCCAGCCATCATTGTTTACATCCATGCAATTGATATTCTGCACAAGGAAACTGGAATTAGGAATGCTGATGATAGTACCTGATAAACCTGAAACATCCATTTTTAAAATTTTTACAGCAGGAGAAAATCCGCCGGCAACAATATCCTTGATTCCGTTTTTATCTAAATCGGCAACGCACATTCCCCAAGCCCAACCCGAACCGCCACCAAAGTCAGCAATAAAATTGTGACTAAATGTTTGGCCGGGTCGCTGATAATCAATGTAAACTTTATGACCCTGATCGAGCCGAACAATATCATCGAGCCCATCACCATTTACATCAACTACTGTTACAGGGCAGCCGCTATAAGTAGTTCCTGAAATCTGTGCGTTGTTGTTTACGAAACTGAATTGTGAAAATGATTGGAGTGCGGTGAAAATTAAAATTGCACTGAATAATGTAAAGAACTTCATGAGATGAAATTTTTGAGAAATTAAAAATAAGGAAAAGGATGATATGAAAATTATTGCCTGGCAACTTTGAAAACATATTTGCCTTCATTGGTTTTTATTTCTATAAAGTAAATACCGTTTTGATTGGGTAATGAAAAAGGAATTGAATATGCATCGCTGTTAATTTGGGATGAAGAAATTCTTATTCCGCCTGTTCCATAAACATTAACTGAATAGATTGTAAGCGAAGTATTGTTTTCAATTGTAACTGAATTTGAACTCAGCGAATTCATTACCCTTAATAATTTTTGAGATGAAATATTTGCAACTGAAGTTGGCAAGGCAACATTCAACATAGAATCATGCGCTGCCATTACCGGTGATCGATCTGCTGCATTGTACATACTCTTAAAAGCATCAATATCATTACTGCTGTAACTGAATAATTCTTTCACCCACCTTGGAGGAACTGCCTGATAAAAAACTTTTGCATACACGCTTACCAACCCGGTTAAGCCTGTTAGCGGAATGTGATAATGCACATAATCTTTACCGCTGCCTTCTGTGTTTCCTGTTTTATTGAAATCATAATCATTGAGTGCATCACCTACAATTGCTATGGTATCGTAAGAAACAAAATCAGTTACAAAACCTTCGGGCGGAATGCGGTTGTCTTTTAAAAAACTTGCTGCTCTTCCCAG
>JBKJNS010000068.1:0-3996 GCA_046593455.1 Chitinophagales bacterium
GGTGTAATCAGTAAAGAATTTCTGATTCCTAATAAATTTACTAACCTGTTTGTAAATTTATTAGGAATCAGAAATTCTTTACTGATTACACCGGTGCTGCTTTTTATTTTAATACTATTTGCGCTTCCTGCTTCAATGCAAAACTCTTCAACTGCTGTTTTGTATTTGTTTGCAACCATCACCATCACTATTGATGTATTGCGTTCAGCCATTCAATCTCCGGTATTGCTTGCAACCATGCAACCATTACCCATACGCGAAAGATTGGCGGGTCATACAATCGTCAAAGGAGTTATGGATCCATTTGCTTTTTTTACAGTGGGTGTAACAATTTTAATTTCTTTTAAACTCCATCATGCTGTTGATTACCAACTTGCGGCAATCATTCTTTTTGTTCTCATTCTATGCTGGACATATTGGATTTTAAACGTAGATAAAAATTATTCCGAAACATTATCTAATGCTATCAAAAGCAAATCAATACAAGGGCGAGAGTTAGAAATTTCTGATGCTGAAACATTAAAAATTCTTCGCAACAAATTAAAAAAATGCAATGCAGATGAAGCGGTTTTCATTCTTAGAATTCTGAAGGATCAGGTTCGTGATTATGAAGATTTTATCAGTACCGCGTTAGAGAATCCTGATCAGTCGGTTCAAAAAGCAGCATTGCGCACCATCGAAGAATTAAAAATAACTATTGCAACTCCGCAGTTGATGGCTATTCTTGAAGACAACAATAAAAGTGAATTACTTCCATTTGCAATCAAGGCACTTGCTTCATTTTCGGGTGATGAAAAAATAGAACCTTATTTAAATCACGAGTCCAAGGTTGTGCGAGAAGTTGCAATTGTTTCACTGCTGAAAGGATCAAAAAAGAATTTGAGTGCCGATAAAATTCTGCAACTATTTATTTCTTCAAAAGACAATAGTGAGCGAATTACAGGGGCCAGAATTCTAGGAGAAATTAATAATGAAAGTTACACCTCCCTTGTTTTAAATCTAATGGATGACGAGAATGATGAGGTGCGGCATGAAGCTATGTTAGCAGCAGGAGGAATAAAAAATGAAAGCCTTATCAATAAACTTGTTGAAAAAATAAGTGAGAAAAGAAATGAAGCAATTGTATTGAAAGCACTTGAAGAAACCGGCGAGGCATCTGTTCCGCATTTAAGAAACATGCTGAACAGTAATAAATGTTCGGTTGAATTGAAAATGAAAATTCTGTTAATGGCAGGAAGAATTGGCAGCACAAATGCGATCAACTTATTGGATGCAAGCATTGATCTTTTGCCCGAATTAATTGATACCACTTTACACAGCTTAAGTTTAAGTGCAGGCAAACCTGATAAAAACAAATTTCATCGCTATCACTCATTGATCAAATATGAAATAGAATTGGCTTCACAAATTGTATTCAAGCTTAATTTTCTATCAACTAATTATCTTGTCGGTAGCATGCTTTTCAATGCATTCAAACTTGAACTTTCAGGAATAAGAAAAAAACTTCTTTTGTTATTCTCTATTGTATATGATAATGAAAAAACCAAGCGCGCTCAGCGCGGAATGGAAATAAATACCCGCGAATCGATGGCAAATGCATTTGAAATTCTTGATCTGGTTTTGCCAAAAGCATTTTCTCAATCATTCATATGCATATTTGAAGAACGTAGTTTGGTACACAAGTGCAATGAATTAAAACACAACTTCAAAGTCCCTGAATTGACAGTAGCTCAAATAAGAAATGAAATTTTAAGCGACAGACAAAACGATTATAATGATTGGACAAAAGCATGTGCGATTTATGAACTTAAAGATCGCCGCGAAGAAATTGATTTTGGATTGATTGAAAACATGAGTAAGTCGGAGAATGAATTGGTAAGTGAAACCGCAAACTTTATTATTGCCAACTACGCAAGTAGTACGAATTAAATCACTAAAAATAAAAATTCAGTTTATGACGAATCCTGAAAATAAAAAACTGCTGATGATTGAGAAGGTTTTACTTCTTAAATCTCTCAGCATTTTTAGTGAAACACCTGAAACAATTCTTGCCGAAATTGCTCACCTTGCAAATGAAGAATTAATTAAAGAAGGTGAAAAAATCTTTAATGAAGGAGACGCCGGAAGTTGCATGTACATTATTTACAGCGGTAAAATTGAAATAAGAAAAGGAAATCAATTGCTTGCCGAAATGAGTGAAAAAGATTTCTTCGGTGAACTTTCATTACTGGATACTGAATCAAGATCGGCCAGTGCTGTTGCAGTAACCGAATGCATGTTATTAAGAATTGATCAGGATCCTTTTTATGAATTAATGGAATTGCAGCCTGATGTTGTTAAGGGCGTAATTCGTATTCTTTGCAAAAGGATAAGAGCTGTAAACCAAAAACTTCTTGAGGTTACTTCTAAATAATTTCACCGGTACGCAGCAATTATTTTTTCTATCTCTTCTAATCTTTTTTGTTTTTCGGGCGCACGGTTTTTAATTGAAGTTGCAGTGTGGTAATGGTGGCTATTGAAAAAATTCAACTGCACCTTATTCCACTGTTCAGGAGTTTCAAGAAAGCTATACGCCTTCATTTCTTCAAACAAAGTTTTACTGATGGAATAAAAATCCGGCCTTCCTAAATAATCAAGATCAGCATCTGCAATAATCTTCTCCAGAAGTGTTTTAGGTTGCTGCGGAATTTTTGTTGCCATAATCATTCCGCATATAGTCTCAATATCAGTATTTGAAAATTTATATTTCGGTAAAAATTCCTGAGCAAGTTGGCAACCTCTTTCTTCATGTCCCTTATAAATATAAATAAATCCCGAATCATGAAAGCAGCATGCGACACGCAATAAATTTTCCTGCTCTTTTGTAATTTTTTCTTTCGCTCCGATTTTTAGCGCCGCATCAAGAACATCATAAGTATGATGAACACCATGATAGGTTAGCTTGGGTGAAAGCTCCCTTTTAAGTCTGCTTAAGATAAATTTCTCAGCCTTTTTAAATTCAGGAATCATACTTAGCGCTAATTACAAGGTTCGCAAAATAAAGATTTGTTTATTCCTTAAGTTAAACACATAAAAACAAAACCCTCAGAGGAGGGTTTTGTTTTTATAAATTGAATTGTTAGTTGAAACATTATGCATCCTGCTTTTCTTCTTTCAATGCTTTGCGCACCAATGTCTTAAGTTTTTCAGTATCATTTTCATCAATGTCAACAACAATGGTATCTCCTGCTTTCATTTCGGCATTTAGCAATTCCTCTGCAAGCGGATCCTCTAAATATTTTTGAATTGCTCTTTGTAATGGTCGGGCGCCAAACTTTGAATCGTAACCGCGCTCGGCAATAAAATCTTTTGCGGCCGAAGTGAGTTCCATAAAATATCCCAGTGATGTAATTCTCTTAGTCAAATCTTTGAGCATGATATCGATGATTTCAAAAATGTGCTCTTTGGAAAGTGAATTAAAAATTACCACATCATCAATACGGTTTAAAAACTCGGGAGAAAACGTGCGCTTCAATGCAGTTTCAATTACCCCGCGTGAATGCGTGTCTTCCTGATCTTGTTTCGCCGTGGTATTAAATCCTATTCCCGATCCAAAATCTTTTAATTGGCGTGCACCAATGTTAGAAGTCATGATGATTAAAGTGTTTTTAAAATTCACTTTTCTTCCCGAACCATCAGTTAACAAACCATCGTCAAGTACCTGCAATAAAATATTGTAAACATCGGGGTGGGCTTTTTCAATTTCATCCAACAGAATTACGCTGTATGGTTTACGCCTTACCTTTTCAGTTAGCTGCCCTCCTTCTTCATATCCAACATATCCCGGAGGCGCAGCAATCAATCTTGACACAGAAAATTTTTCCATGTATTCACTCATGTCAATTCTTACAAGTGTATCTTCTGTATCAAATAAATACCTGGCAAGAACTTTTGCCAATTCTGTTTTTCCAACACCGGTTGGGCCAAGAAAAATAAATGAACCAATTGGTTTGCGGG
>JBKJNS010000204.1:0-4972 GCA_046593455.1 Chitinophagales bacterium
CATCTTAACTGATCATGGAACCATTCGTGTAAAGGAGCCGGTAAAAGTGATTGGCGACAGAGAAACCAGCACCAACCTTCGCTATAAACACGGAAGAAATCTTAACTACAATCCCAAGGATGTTTTGGAAAGTCGCAATCCGAATGAATTGATGTTGCCTAAGCCACACATCAGTTCATCATTCATTTTTGCCAGAGAAGATAAGTATTTCGTGTACCCGAATAATTATAACTACCACGTAAATTTATACCGCAACACTTTTCAGCATGGCGGAATTTCATTGGAGGAAATGATTATACCTGTGATCAGGCTGGCGAATAAATAATTTTGAATTTTTTGAAACCGATACTATTGCTTGTGCAATGGCATCGGTTTTTATTTTATGGCTGCTCATATTTTGTAGCATTCAGTTTTTTATTTCGCTAATAAAATTTTCTGTTCCTAAAGCGAGTGAAATGAAGTGGCTAATTCTCGCACAAACTTTTTAATTTTGGAGAAACTTAATACCATGAATGCAGTTGAAGAAATTCTTAAACTTAGTAAGGAAGAGCGAATAGAAATTGCTCAAACAATTTGGGACAGTGTTGAACTTGCCCCCGATGATTTTCCACTTACCATTGATCAATTGGAAGAATTGAGGAGCAGAAGAAAAGAATATGAGCAAGGCAATATGCCTGTGTTTACATGGGAGGAAGTAAAGGAAAGCATTCTGCATTCAAAACCATGAGTTATTCAATTGAATTTACAAAACATGCCTTAGAGGACATACGTACAGGTTTTCTTTGGTATGAAAAGCTGCGACCAGAGTTGGGTGATGGTTTTTTAAAAGCTGTAGAAATGCAGATTGAAAAGATTCAAGAACACCCGGAATCCTTCGCGATTTTTGTTGATGATTATAGGAAAGGCAACACAAAAAAATTTCCGTTTAAAATTATTTTCTCCATAAAAGCAAAGGAAATCACAGTATGGGCTGTGTATCATCATCGAAGAAGTTTATCGAAGTGGAAACGATAATTTTTTTCCGGAAAGAAAAAGGATCGTAATCGAAAAATTGTTGATTAGTTAATTTTAATTTTAATAACTGCTTCTATTGCCTTGATGATGATTTTGTTTTTTTCTTTAAAGAAATAAGGCTGTTTATACTTCTTCAAGCTTTTGAAACGACAGCTGTATTATTTCATTTTCTGAAGTAAAAATATTTCTTCTTAGACAACTACACTTTTATTTGTTCATTTCTTTTCCTAAGAAAACATTCACTGCTTTCATCAGCATTTAGTTTTATCGCATCAAATAAAAACTGCCGATGAAAGAAGAACGGAAGATTTTTGTACTCGATACCTCAGTTATAATTTATGATCACACAGCAATAAGAAATTTTAAAGAGCACGATGTAGTAATCCCCATTACGGTACTCGAAGAATTGGATCAGTTCAAGAAGGGAAATGATGATAAAAATTTTGCCGCCCGCGAATTCATCCGCTATATAGATAAGGCCGGCGGCAGTGCCACTATTAAAAACTGGGCTCACATCAATGGCAAAACACATGGCTCTTTTAAATTTGAAATGGGTAACCCCAATGGCATTGATACCGATAAAATTTTTGGTGAAGTAAAACCCGATCACAAAATTTTGAATGCTGCACTTCGTGTTCAAAAAGAAAATCCGGAACGCAAAGTGGTTTTGGTAACCAAGGATATCAATCTTCGCATTAAAGCAAAATCATTAGAACTTACTGCTGAAGATTATGAAACAGGCAAAATAAAAAATGCCGATGAATTGTATACCGGCAAAAGCACGATTGAAAAAGTACCTGATAATGTTTTAAATGAATTGTATGAACATAGTGAATGCAAAGCATCGCTATTGTTTAAAAAAGAAAAACCTGTTGCAAATCATTTTTATCAATTGAATAGAGAAGGTAAATCGCTGCTCGCACGATTCAATGCATCGAGTCAAAAATTAGAATTGGTGAAGCGGCGTTCGGCTTACAGAATTCTGCCGCGAAATGCAGAACAACTTTTTGCACTCGATGCAATTCTTAACCCTAACATCAGTTTGATTACGATACAAGGAGTTGCAGGAACAGGAAAAACTTTACTCTCACTTGCAGGCGCATTAGAGCAGCGCAGAGATTTTCATCAAATATATTTAGCTCGACCTGTGGTTCCCCTTAGCAATAAAGATATTGGTTACCTCCCCGGCGATATTAAATCGAAACTAACTCCTTACATGGAGCCGCTGTGGGATAACCTTAAATACATAAAAAATCAATTCACTGATAAGGATAAAGAGTTTAAGCAAATAAGTGAAATGGTGGAGCATGAAAAATTGGTGGTGTGTCCGCTCACTTATATAAGAGGAAGAAGTTTCTCTAATGTTTTTTTTATTGTTGATGAAGCGCAAAACTTAACGCCGCATGAAGTAAAAACAATTATTACGAGAGCAGGCGAGAACACTAAAATTATTTTTACCGGCGACATTCATCAAATAGATACACCATATCTTGATTCACGCAGCAACGGACTTTCTTATTTGATTGACAGAATAAAAGGAAGCGCCATGTATGCACATATTACATTGGAGAAAGGTGAGCGCAGTGAACTCGCTAATCTTGCAAATGAATTGTTGTAAATGACCTACAGGTTTTTTTGAAAGAATAAAATTCAGTGCGGCATTAGCTCCTCAATATGTTTTCCATTTAGTTTATGCTGCACAAAAATTGCAAATGGAATTAATGAACAACATGCAATTCCAATAACAATGCTGTACAAAATGAAGGCAAGTAAATAGTTGCTGAAATCGGGTGTTGCTTTTTGTAAACTTTGAACACTGTGAAAAGGATGGCTGCTTAATTCTTTCATTACCCAACTGTTCAGTTGAACCATTACCATTCTGTCACTAAAATATTTTGCAAGCATTTCATACTGCGACTGCAATCTTTTTATTTCCTCCAGCTCCCCTTTGGAAACAGGAGTTGAAATTTTATGAAGTTCATCAACAATCACATTGAACTGCTGCGTTATTTTATCAGCGCTGTCTACGCCGGCAGTAGCAAACACCTGTTGCATTACTGCCATTCTTGTATTTATATCTTCCTGAATTAATTGAAGGCTTAATTCATTTACACTTGATACCAGGTAATTTGTAACAGCGGCGCATTGATAACGATCGGGCCATTTAACTTTAAGATAGTATGTGTTGAAAGCGGATACATCAATGCTGATTCTGTTTCTTATTTTTTCCTGAATCCGTGCGCTGTCAATGGCATTTGTAATTTGATCATTAAGATTAAATTTTTTGATAACATCATTGATTATTTCATCCGAGTAAAATAGCATGAGTGTTTCATTTGCCGAAGCTTCATTTGCCGGTTGCCCTTCGGCAGTAGGATACCACTTCCTCCAATCGCTAACAGAAAACCTTGCTGTGGCAGAATAAGAAGAACAGAATTCAAAGTTCCAGAAAGCGGCAGTTGAAGAAATAAGGAAAACAAAAATGGTGAGCATCAGATTCTTTTTCATAATGCGCAACATCAACAAAATCTCCCACCACAAACCTTCATTAGTATTTGTGATGGCAGCATGTTTCAAACCATTTCCATTACCCGAAGCGGAGTTTATTTCTTTGGTAATAATTTCTTCTTCTTTCATAAATAATTCAAGAATATATTTTCAAACAAATACTTTCTGATTATTGGCTTGCTCCCGGTTGCTGCTTATTTGTTTTAAATAATCTGCAAGCATGATGCTGTTGAAGAGAGAAAAGTAAACAACTCCTGCTTCAGTTTCAAACATTGATTCAGTTAAGGTACTTAGTATAAATGAAATAATAAAAACCCCGAGTAAAAAATTTTGCCCTTTAGTTGAATAGTAAAATGAAACTGCGAAGAGCATCAGTAAAAAAAATATTCCTAAAATTCCTGTAGCCAGTGATGTTTGAAGTAATTGATTGTGTGCGTTCAAACGGTCGGTGAGCGGCCAATCAAGATGTTCAATTTTATATTCTTGTAACAGAACATCATTATCATCACCGGTACCATAACCAATTATTGGTTGTCGAAAAAACAGTTTGGAAGCAGCTTTCCAAATCACAATCCTTTCATTAATGCTATTAACGGAATTATATGAATAGGGAGTTGAGATTTCATTTCCAATATTCTCTAATCTCGATTTAGTTGAAGGAAATAAAAACAACAAAGCAACCAATGATGCCGCAATTAAAACGGAATAGGAGAAGGCAAATATTTTTTTCTTTTTACCTATTAGAACCATCGGTAATAAAATCAGCAGTAGCAATAAGATGAGTATTTGTTGCCTTGCTGAGAGAATAATAACCATGAAAATAAAAATTAAAATAGCCGCCACATACATTGAGCTTTTAAAATATGAATTGGAAAGGGAAATTTTTTGTGCGAGAATTGAAATCATAAAAACAAAATACAGTGAGAGGTAAGCAGGATTTATTTTTAGGAAAATAGTGAGGCGGCGGGTAGCAAAAAGATTTTCGCCGTTTGTAAAGTATATGAATCCTCCGTGAATGATGAGTAACAACGCACATACAATTCCACCTGAAATAAAAGCAGTAAGCAGCGTATTTATTTTTGGAATTTCAATTTTTGATTCGGCTAAAAACATCAATGGAAAAATAAACATCGAAATCCTCAGCACTAATTTTCTCATTGCTTCATTTTGATTGGAAGAATATAAAAGCGCAGCTGCATAGACCAATGCAAGTGCAATGCAGCTGAAAAAAATATTTCGGTTTACTTTATTTAAAAATGAAATGCGAAAGTGATTTGCCCAAAGCCAAATTATAAAAGCCGTTACCATAAATATTCCTGTGTAGCCGGTGTGAATTGGTAGCAGAAATGAAATTGCAATAAGGCACCATGAAAAAATAAATTCAGTGGTTGTGTTGAATATGGGTTTCATAAAAAATACGAAGCATAGAAAGATAGGAACTTTTTAATGG
>JBKJNS010000205.1:0-4912 GCA_046593455.1 Chitinophagales bacterium
ATCTGGCTGGTTTGGAATGCTTTGATAATTTTTCCAATACGCCTATCAGAGTTTAAGGCACCCGGTAAGGTGCCTTTTTATTTTTGTTAAAAGGAATGCAGGTAATTTTTGATTTACTTCTCATTCATTTCGCAATAACTATTTGATAACATTGGGATAATATGAAGGTTAAACCACTCAGTGTTCTTTGCACAAAATATTTTTTATGCGAAAGATCATCTTCACCTTTATCATTCTAATTTCATCAGGTTATTTGTTTGCACAAGCGGGTTTAGTGCGCGGAAAAGTGGTGGATGGCGCAAACAACGATGAACTTATTGGTGCAACAATTTTTGTGGAAGGAAATTCTTCACTCGGAACCACAAGTGATATTGATGGAAATTATTTAATGCAAAATCTTCCGGAGGGCGTTTACAATATTGTATTTCAATATGTTTCTTACAAAACCAAAATTGTTAGTGGAGTAGAAGTAAAAACAGAAGCAGCAATTGAACTAAACGTATCACTTGAAACAAATGCGAATGAGCTTGAAGAAGTTGTAGTAAGAACTGACAGAACAAAAGAAAACATTAATTCATTGATGGTGGCACAAAAAAATGCTACTGTTGTTAGTGATGGAATTTCTGCAGACATCATTAAGAAAACCCCAGACAGAAATACAAGTGATGCATTGCGCAGAGTAAGCGGAGTAACCATTCAGAATAATAAATTCGCCATCATTCGCGGCTTGAGTGATCGCTACAACAATGCGCTGCTAAATGGCACACCAATGCCAAGCACCGAAGTAGATCGCAAAGCATTTTCATTTGATCTTATTCCAACTGCACTCGTAGATAATATAATTGTAATTAAAACTGCAGAACCCGATTTACCCGGTGATTTTGCTGGCGGAATTATCAGGGTTAATACAAGAGATATACCTGATGAAAATTTTCTGTCATTTTCGGGATCTCTGGGTTACAATACCATCACTTCATTCAAACAATGGTACACTTCGCAAAACGGAAAAACTGACTGGCTTGGTTATGATGATGGAAAACGTGCTTTGCCTGCATCATTTCCCGGCACAGAAGCCCTGCAACAAAGCAGTCAGCTTGCTTTGGAATCAACACCGCAACTCCAAAATACTTGGGGATACTATAGTAAGGATCATGCACCTATGAATTATGGTTTGCAACTTTCAGGAGGGCTGAAGAAGAAGCTTTTTAACCATGATCTTGGAGTAATCGTTGCTTTGAGCTACGCAGCCGACTATCGATATTCTCAAGTAACAAGAGCAGATTACAATTATGATACAAGTGCTGTATACCGGTACTACGATGATGTATACAAATACAATGTGTTGCTCGGCGGTTTGGTAAATGTTTCTTATAAGATCAACGACAACAATAAAATTATTTTGAAGAATAGTTACAGCACTAATTCCGATAACATTACTACGTTGCGTAATGGCTCATACTATGAGCGCACTTATTATGTAAAAAACTTTGCTTACTACTATGCCGAGAATCATTTCTTTAATACACAACTTTTGGGTTCGCATTTTATTAAACCCGGAAAAATGAAACTTGAATGGAATGCCGGTTATGCGCGCACCTCACGCAGTGAACCTGACTACAGAAAACTTTTTTACAACAGGAATTTTGATTCCGCTGACTCAACTTATTATGCATATATTCCATTTGGTTCGGCATCGCCTGATTTAGCAGGGAGATTTTATTCAGAGCTTGATGAAAATATTTACAATTATGCTGTTGATCTTTCCATTCCTTTTAAATTTTTAAAGCGCACAAGTAATTTTAAGGCGGGAACTTATCAGCAATACAGGGATCGGTCATTCAATGCACGAGTGCTTGGGTATGTAGTAAACAACGTTACACTCTTCTATGAAAATCCTGATCCGAATGCAATACTTGCATCGGCACCAGATCAAATATTTTCAAGTGCAAACATTGGCGAATCGGGATTTCGGATTGATGAAATAACGAATCCTTCCGATGCATATACTGCAACCTCCGATCTTCATGCGTATTATGGAATGTTTGATAACAAGCTGCCTGCAAATTTTCGATTGATATGGGGAGCAAGAATTGAAATTTACAATCAACATTTGTTAAGTGCATTGCCAAACAATGCACCTGTGGAAGTAAATGCTATTGCAAATGATTCCATTTATAAACTTCCATTCGACTTTTTGCCATCAGCAAATCTTGTTTACTCACTCAATGATAAAACTAACATCCGCCTTTCTGCATCACAAACAGTTTCGCGGCCCGAGTTTCGGGAGCTGGCACCATTTAGTTTTTATGATTTCAATACTTCAACCAGCGTAACCGGAAATCCGGGATTAAAGCGTACAATAATTTTAAATCTCGATGCTCGTGTTGAAAAATTCTGGGGCAAAGGGCAAGTGATCTCTGCAAGTTTTTTTTACAAGAAGTTCGACAATCCCATAGAGCAAATTATTGATATGGGATCGGGTGCGGGTTCACGCATAAGAACGTACGAGAATGTTACCGTTGCAAGAAACTATGGTGTTGAGTTTGAAGTGCGCAAGAATTTAGATTTCCTTCAAAAAATAATTTCATGGAATCAATTAGAGAATTTTAGTTTCAGTACCAATCTCTCTTACATAAAATCAATTGTAGATTTCACCGGCATTGTGAATGCTGCTGAATCAAGCCGCCCACTGCAAGGGCAGTCTCCATTCATCATCAATGCAGGTTTGCAATACAACGAACCGAACAGCGATTTTAATGTAGCAGTTTTTTACAATGTGATAGGTAGAAGGATTGATGCAGTAGGCGATGCTTCATATCTCGATATTTATGAAGCACCGCGCCCTGTTCTTGATGCTCAATTAAGCAAGCGTGTTTTGAAGAATGGAAATCTTAAACTTTCATTTGCCGATATTCTTTCTAAGAACAGTATCTTCTATCAGGATCAAAATGCCGATGGCAAATTCAACAAAGGAATTGATACACAAATTGTAAGCGTGAATACCGGATCAAGATTTACGCTGAGCTTCAATTATAAATTCAATTGAAGAAAAATAATCTGCTATAGAAAAATGCAAGTTGCATGATTCTTCTTTTTACAAAATCAATTAATGAATAGTATTAATTGAATTGAGTGCTTCTTTTTTAACAATAAGATTCCATCCTTAACACATCGCTAACATCAGCATAATCTACAGGTAATAACACGCCAATACTTTTGCATCAACTAAAAAAATAAAAATCCAGCCCTATGAAAAATGTTACAAAAATTTTTACAGCACTGTTAACGTGCCTGTTGATTTACTCAGCAGCAAATGCAACAGTAATTATTAAAAGCGGATACATTACTGCAAACGAAACTTGGACAAGCGACAATACTTATTTGCTCACCGGCTTTGTTTATGTTACAAGTGGTGCAACACTCACAATTGAAGCAGGAACTTTAATTAAAGGTGACAAACCAACTAAAGGCGCACTCATTATTACCCGCGGTGCAAAGATTGATGCGCAGGGAACTGAAGATGCACCAATTGTTTTTACCAGCAACGGCCCCGTAGGTTTTAGAACTTATGGTGATTGGGGCGGAATTATTTTACTTGGAAAATCCAGCATCAACCAAGCCGGCGGTGAAGCAATTATCGAAGGCGGTGTTGATGATGGCCAGGGCAATGGTTCTTATGGTGGTGGATTAACTCCCGATGTAAATGACAACTCAGGAATTATGAAGTATGTAAGAATTGAATTTCCGGGAATTGCATTTGCACCAAACAATGAGATCAACGGTTTAACATGTGGCGGTGTTGGTGCAGGCACTACACTCGAACACATACAAGTAAGTTATTCAGGGGATGATTCGTATGAATTTTTCGGAGGAACCGTAAATGCAAAATATTTAGTTGCATTCCGCGGACTCGATGATGACTTTGATACTGATAATGGTTTTAGCGGTAAGCTCCAATTCCTATATGGATTGCGCGATCCGAACGTTGCAGATATCAGCGGTTCAAATGGTTTTGAATCTGATAATGATGCAACCGGTTCATCAAATTCACCTCAGACTCATGCAATCTTTTCAAACGTTACCATTGCAGGTCCAAAGGTTACATCATCTACCACCATCAACGCAAACTTTAAACGCGGCGCACATCTTCGCAGAAATACAGCAGAGTGTATTTACAATACCATTATAATGGGTTATCCTTCTGGTGTAATGGTTGACGGCGCAGCATGTGAAGGCAATGCCAATACTAATTTGTTACAAGTGCGCAATACCATTATTGCAGGTAACGTAAATAGTTTTGAAGTTGCTTCAGGAAGTACTTTTGATATTGCAACATGGTTTAACAATGCAAGTAACGGAAACAGTGTTCTTGCAGCTAATACCGATGTGATGTTGACAGATGCTTTCAATCTTACTGCACCCAATCCTGTTCCTATGGATGGTTCACCTGCTTTAACAGGTGCCGATTTTACAAACACAAATTTGCTCGACCCCTTCTTTACACCTGTTACTTACAAAGGTGCTTTTGGAACTGAAAATTGGTTGAACAACTGGACAGAATTTAATCCGCAACAAAACGGTTATACAGGAATTGAAACACCTAAAGAGATTTCATCAGTTAACATTTATCCTAATCCTATGAAAACATCATCCATATTGCAGTTCTCACTTACAGAATCAAATCAGGTAAATATTTCAATCACCGATTTGAGTGGCCGCATGGTTTCTGAAGTATTAAATGATTTTCTCTCAGCAGGAAATCATGCCATCACTTTAAATGTGCCTAACCTTGTAAGCGGTATGTACTTCGTACTTATTCACAGCGAAAACAACAACCAGGTTATAAAACTTTCAGTAGAGTAGTAGAGTACTTTATCATTGTTTGAAAAGCTGCGCTCTTTGGTGGCGCAGC
>JBKJNS010000407.1:0-5540 GCA_046593455.1 Chitinophagales bacterium
AAGGAACTGTGCAGCTAAATCCTGAGAGTTGGATTTTAGAGAAATGATTTTCATTTCATTTTCCAAAAAAAATTCAAACTAATTAAACCTTTGTTTTTGCATTAAGTCAATGCATTCATAAATCAACCAAAAATCAATATGAAAAAATCAGCATTTTATTTTCTTATCATCTTATTTGCTTCGCTCACCATTTTTAGCGGCTGCAAAAAAGACGGCACGGGTGATGCCACCGCAGCAATCGATAATGCAATTGCAGAAAGCGAATCGAATAGAATGATTCAGGCTATTAATACTTCAGCCGATGACAATGATATTAGAAGCCCACAGGAACTCGATAGCATTTTGCCCGTGTGCGCAGTGGTAACCATTGATACTTCCAATTCAATTAGAACCATCACCATTGATTTTGGAACTACTCCTTGCAAGTGCGACAACTGGGATGGCAAATACCGCGAAGGAAAAATAATTGCATCCTGGACCGGGCTTTACCGCGATTCTGCAACGGTGATCACCTTCACCACAGAAAATTACTTTGCAGGTTATGATCCCACTGCGCTCAACAAATTTGAGTATTTGAAAACCGTAACTAACATGGGGCACAATGCAAATGGAAATTTGCATTACGCAGTGAATGTGATTACAGCAATTGTTACACTGCCCGATGGAAAAACAATTACATGGACATCGCAAAGAGATCGTGAATGGATTGCAGGTGAATCAACATTGCTTGCTTTTGATGATCAATATTCTATTACCGGAGCTGCATCTGGTACCGATAGAAACGGAAACCCTTTTACTGTCACCATCACGAATGCACTCATCGTAAAATTATTTTGCCCATGGATTTCACAGGGAACTTTAGATATCACCCATGGAAATTTACCAACAGCAATTCTTGATTATGGAAATGGTGAATGTGACAATGAGGCAAATATTACAATTAATGGAAATACCACTACAATTACTTTAGGGTAAATTCAATTGCATTTTATTTTAATCGGGAATCTGAATTTCAGTTTCCCGATTTCATTTTACCCTATAACTTAATATGTGATTATGACCAATGTGTACACAATTATCAAACTTCTTACTGATCGTATTCGAACCCAAACCCTTTAGATATATTTGCCGCTCACAAAATCTTAACATGAAAAAATATTTACTTGCACTCTTCATCCTTGCTTCATTTCAAAAATTAAATGCGCAAACAGTAATACCCATTGGAACTGCAAAAGTGATGGCAGTGGGATCAATTGTTACTATTCGCGGTATCATTACTAATGGCTCTGAGATGGGTACCATCCGTTACATACAAGATGGTACCGGAGGCATGGCACTGTACTCATCAACGCTAAACAATACGCAGCGAGGTGATTCTATTGAAGCAACGGGTACACTCAAAGTATATAATAATCTCATGGAAATGGATCCTGTTTCTTCCTACACTTTAATCAGCACCGGCAATCCAATGCCGGCACCGTTTGTATTAACAATGGCTTCGGGTTACATTGAAGCTTATGAAGGAAGATTGGTACGTTTCAACAACTCTCATTTTATTTCAACGGGAACTTTTGCAGGTAATACAAATTATACTGCTACAGATAATAGTTTGGTAAGTGCCCAGGTAAGAACAAATATTTCATCTGACATTGTTGGGTTACCAATTCCGGTGGGCAACATTGATTTGGTTGGAATTATGAGTCAGAATATTTCTACTTATCAGTTGTTGGTTCGCGATAAAGCAGATTTGGTTGTTGCAGGGGCGCCTCCGGTTTTTACTACAACAATTTTGCAAAAAAATATAACTACCACTTCATTTGATGTTTCATTCAGCACCCAAAATGCAGGCAACACCATTATCCAGTATGGAACTACCACTGCTTTGGGAAGTGAAATCACCGATGCAACATTGGTAACAGAACATTCCGCCTCGTTAAGCGGCTTAAATGCAACCACTCTTTATTATTTAAAAGCAATTACGATAGGTGCAACTGGTGATACTTCATATTCTTCCCTTACACCAATGTATACACAATCGCTTTCTTCAGGAACTATAAAATGTTATTTCACCCGGCCGGTCGACATTAGTGTTGCACAGGGAGCTAATGCAATTTCACTTCCGCAAATTGCTGATGATACTTTGATTGCTTATATGAATCGTGCTAAGTACACTATGGATGTTGCCATTTATAATTTAGATAACGACAATGGAATTATTGATGCCATCAATGCTGCTTACAACCGGGGCGTAAGTGTTAGAGTAGTTGGAAATGGAGATATCAGCAGCAGCGTGTGGAACCTGATCATTATTCCTTCTTCAAATAAAAAACTAAGTCCTACAAGTGCAGAATTTGGAATTATGCATAATAAATTTATTGCAATTGATGCCTATTCACCTGATCCCAATGATGCAATTGTTTGGACCGGCTCTATGAATTTTACCGATCAGCAGGTTAATTCAGATGCAAACAATATGATCATATTTCAGGATCAGAGTTTAGCCGGTGCTTACGAGATTGAATTCAATGAAATGTTTGGCGGAACATTTGGACCTAACAAAACCAATAACACACCCAAGGAATTTAACATCGGTGGCAACAGAGTTGAATTGTATTTTAGCCCGAGTGATGATACCGAATCACAAATTAACAGAACTGCCGAAAGTGCTGATCATGATTTAGAATTGTGTGTCTTCTCTTACACCAGGTATTATATTTCCTATTCGATTGATGAACGCACCAGTGCCGGCGTTTGGGGCGGTGGCATTGTTGATGATACTTCAAGCGGTTCTTATGCATACTCAATTCTTTTAGAGCACATGCCCAATTCACTGTATGTAGCAAGTAATAGTTGGATTGTACACCATAAATATTTATTAGTTGATGCCAATGCACCCGGCCTTGATCCCATTGTTCTTACCGGCTCGCACAATTGGAGCACCAGTGCTCAAACAAAAAATGATGAGAACACTGTTATTGTTCACAATGCTGAAATTGCAAATCAATATTATCAGGAGTGGGTGGCACGCTATCATGATGAAGGCGGAGTCGAATTGCCAACTTACCTTGTTGGTATCAATGACCCGCAATCTATTTATTCGCCTGTAACTGTTTTCCCGAATCCAGCTACCGATCATGTGAATGTGGTAATGAATTCTTCTTCATCAATAAATGGAACTGTTTCAATTGTTGATGTAACAGGAAAAATTCTGGAAAAAAAGACAGTTGAAATGCATGAAGGATCAAATCTGATTTCGGTTGATGTTTCAGCTTTCACAAATGGAATTTATATGCTTCGTGTGCAACAAGGTTCTAATGTTGCAGCGAGCAAAATTTTAGTTTCGAAATAATGCTTTAAAAAATAAAAACGCATCACCTTTATTAAAGAAGTGATGCGTTTTTTATTTAGTACAACACTTTAATTTTTGTTTAATCCTAAATGCGATACTTGCCACGCACTTGTCAACTAATCCGTATTTTTATGACTTCAATTATTTTATGGTGATGAAAAAATTTACACTGCTCACACAATCGGTGATATCATTTCTTCTTTTCATTTCAATTGATCCATCATTTGCCCAAACTTCAAGAACCAATGTTGTTTTAATTATTGCCGATGATTTAAGATACAACTCATTTGCACAAACCGGTGGACCTTCATGGTTTAGTACTCCCGGAATCGATCAATTGGCAAGTGAAGGCGCTACGTTTGATAATTACTTTTGTGTTTATTCCTTGTGTATTCCTGCACGTGCTTCTATAATTACCGGAGTGTACCCGCATTTGAATGGTGCATATGATAATACACATGGACCTTATAAAAAATATGCAACCATTGCCCGCATACTTGATTCGGTTGGCTATCACAATGGTTACATAGGTAAGTATCACATCGAATATGTTCCGCAGGTTGGTTTCGAATTTTGGTTTGGTACTACAGCCGAAGGTTTGGAATACACTGATCCAACCATGAATTATATGGGAAATCAATCGGTATTTACAGGCCATGCCACTGACATGATCAGCGATACTGCCGTTGCATATTTAGCTCGTGTTGATACTCCCTTTTTTGTTAGTATCGGGCATATTGCACCGCATCGGCAGGTAACTCCGCAGGCGCAGTATGTAGATTATTATGCAGATGAAGAAATGCCCATTCCTCCAAATTTTTCTGAGTTTACAAAATTGTATCCTTCTTTTCTTTTCGATACCCCCGATAAATTATACATTGATACTCCATCATTAACCACTGATCTTGAATTGTATTATGAAGGATTAAAAGGTGTTGATGACAATGTTGTTGGAATTATTGATGTGCTCAATAGCAGAAACCTGCTTGATAAAACCATGATCATTTTTCTTGGAGACAATGGTGCGCTCTATGGTGATCACACACTTAAAGGTAAAGGATTGCCTTATGAACCTTCGATGCAATTACCATTATTTATAAGGTATCCAAAATGGTTTCCGGCAGGTAAACATTATTCCGATACAACATTTATTGCAACCAGTGTAGACATAGCTCCAACTATTGTAGATGTTTCCAAACAAAACACTTCAGACTTTTCTTTTCAGGGATATTCATTAAAGAAATTAACCAACGGAAGTTTAAAGCGCGATAAGTTTATGTTTGAAAAAATTAAACTTACTCAAATTGATTCAGCTAACAATGATGAAGAAGATGTTACACCTTCATTGCGTGCATTGCGAACTGCACATTACAAATTTAACCGATACCTGTGCGATCATCAGGTTGAAGAATATTTTGATCTGGATAATGACCCGCTTGAACTTACCAATCTTCTTTATCACCCCGATTATCAGGTACAGGTTGCAGCAGCGCGGGTTTCGCTTGATAGCATGCAAGTTGTTTTAGAAGATACGATTCAAACCAGCATCGATACGGTTTATCGGCACTGTCATTTATTTAAAGGAAATGCAAAACTCATTTTTCATCATGGCGACGGCGATACAATAATTATTATACTAAAAGAGAATCCCATAATTAATGAGTTAGGAGTTTCAATAAATACCGGTAGTGATGAAGAGATGGTTGTTTCACTTTTCAATCAGTTAGGTGCAGTAGTTTATCAAAGAGTTGTTAAATCCTTTATTGGTATTTCAGATTTAACAATTGACGCTGCCGAGTTACCGCAGGGAATGTATTTCCTCCGGGTAATTCAGGGTAAAAATTCTGAAGTAAGAACGGTTTTGAAGAATTAACCTGGTGTTTTGCTGTGATCCCAAATAAAAATGTTTCTTTGTAAATGAATTCAATGCCAAGCATAAAATATATGAAAAGTGCATTACGATTATTTTCGATTATTGTCTGCCTGTTTATGTCAGTGCAATCTCTTGCTCAGGTTCCGCGACCCAATGTTGTTATTATTCTTTTAGATGATGTTCGCTTTGATGCATTTCAACCAAGTGGTGGCCCTTCGTATTTCATTACCCCTTCAATAAACAGTATTGCTGAAGAGGGAGCGAATTTTAAAGATTTTTTTTGCACTTATTCACTTTGTGTTCCCGGTCGCGGTACAA
>JBKJNS010000424.1:0-4118 GCA_046593455.1 Chitinophagales bacterium
TTGAAACTTTCAAGGCACCTCCTATTCTAAGTTGTGTCGCGAGCGGAATCTTTTTTTCACCCGCTGGAAGATATTGGAACAATCCATCGGCATTAAAAATGGATGCAAAATCTGTAAAAATATCTGCAGCATTTACACCAATGTAATTGATCATACTATCAGATATTGCTCCATCGATGGTTACAAGGTTTCCGGTATATTTTATTGAGCCAATGTCAACAACTGAGGCTGCAGCAAAAAATTTATCTCTGTATGAAACGGTAACCCCTGCATCGTAACCCATTCCTGTTCCTATTGGAGTTAAACGACTTGCAAGCTGTGATGAAGGATCGGTAAAGTTTGCATAATTAATATCAAAAACTTTTGAGAATGCTGCAAATCCCGATATTGTTTCATTGTTAAATGAAACATCGGCAAATGCATTGCTTTGTAAAAATTTGATAGAGCCGCCGGCATAAACACTTAAGCCACCAACATTACCAATAATTTTCCTTCCATAAGTAATATTATATTCTCTCAACCAATTGTATTGAATTGAAGAGCCGTTAAATAATTCAAGCGGGTTAATGGAGTCGCTAAAAATCCCGATTTGATTACCAACGATATCAGTAATTATTGTATCAATGTATTTTGAATTGATACCATTAAAAACAATATCAGCCAGCGGCTCGCTAAAGATGGCACTACCATTTATTCTTTCTCTCCACGAAAAACCAAAGCCGCCAAGTTTCGGAAATTGGATTACAAAATTCACCGGCATTAATTCCGCTGTAAATGAATTTCCGTTTTCTAAAAATTGCCTGGCAACTTCAACCTTTTCATCAGTCGAAAGTTCTTTTCCCTTGACTAAAGAATTTACAATATCTGATTTAGGTAAAGCATCTGAAAAGAAGAGTGTGTTTGCATCAAGAAAACCGGTAGTAACTTGAAGTTCACTTCCTGTATAAATTCCAACGTTTGCAGGATTAATACCAATGGCCTGATAATCGCGAAATAAGCATGACCCGGCACCGTACCTGCCGCCGCCATAACTCATTAAGGTTACCTGTGCTTGCAATTGATATGATGTTGTTAAGAGAAAAACGAAAAGCAAAATATTTCTTTTCAGAAAGCCAATCATAGATAATGCAGTTATTATGTAGTGCGAATCTAAATCATTCGGCGATAAAAAAAACGCATGCCCAATTACTTTGAGGCGTTGCGTTCCACACAACCTAATTTCCATCAATGAATGCACACATCAGAAGATATTGCGTTTCCTGCATTTCATTATGTTTCATTTGCATTTAAGGAAGAAAAAAATGATTGGTATCTCTTCAAAGTTTATTGTCAAAAAAAATCATTAGAGAAGGTTGTTAGAAAATTCTCGTTACTTTCCTTGAGTTTCATTTGGTGTTTCTCCTTTTTATTTGGTGAACTAATTTATTAACTGTTCAAAAGTTAACTCACATCAATTAATTTTCAATGACATTGATAATTTTTTAAAATGATTAAAATCAATCATAAAATAACAGCGCCTAAAAAAAGTGCAAGAAAATTTTAGCATATTTTTGCAGCGTTATAAAACTATATGAAATACCTCTTTATTATATTTTCTATTACACTTACTATCATCAGTTGTAAAAAGGAAGATGGACTGCCGCCTGTAGATAATCCCCAACCCTATTCAAATTCTTATGCGGGAAGCTATTCGGGTGTTTTCACTGAAACAAGTTCAGGGGTTGATTCTACCGGAGTAGTGAAGTTTGATACAACTTATTCTTACACTGTTAAAGTAAATGATGAAGGGAACTTTAGCATCAGTATTCATGGCGCAACTGATGTACCTCAAATACCTGTTGACACAGCAAGTGGCTACTTTATTTTTGAGGACTACAACCGTACAATCGAAGGATGGTTTTATGATGACAGCCTCCACATAAGTTCTAAAGCTTTAAATGGATCACCGGTTCCTCCGCTTTGGTTTGATATTGTTCAATTGGAATTTAGAGGAAAGAAAATTCCATGATGATTTAATTTTCTTTTCTTATAATCTCTCTTGCTAAATCAAGTGCTTTTTGAATTCCTGCAGGATTAGTTCCTCCTGCTGTTGCAAAAAACTTTTGTCCGCCGCCGCCGCCATTAATTTCTTTGCCGATGGTTTTAATGATTTTACCCGCATCAAGATTTTTTTCTTTTACCAGGTTATCGGCAATCATCAAACACAGTTGTGCTTTACCATCAATCGCAGCGCCGCCGGCAAAAATTAAATTCTCAACTTCATCCCTTAATTCATACGCAAGCTTCTTCAATGCATCAGTTGAATTGAGTGTGCATTGGGCAGAAATGAAATTGACATCATTGATTTTTTCAACCTTCAATTTTAATTCGATCTTCAGTATTTTAATTTGAAGGGAAACAAATTCTTCTGCTTGTTTTTGGAGTTTTAAATTTTCTTCTTGCAGGTTTTGAATTCCTTTCTCCAAATCTTTTCCCAATAACAAATGAAGTTGCTCAACCTGATTAAATGTTTCGCGAATTAATTCTGCTGCTGCTGCTCCCGTGATGGCTTCAATTCTTCTTACACCTGCAGCTACTGCTGTTTCAGAAATAATTTTGAAGTAACCGATCACGCCGGTAGAAGGCACGTGGGTTCCGCCGCACAACTCACGCGAGAAATTTTTATCAAAAGTTACCACCCGAACTTTGTCACCATACTTTTCGCCAAACAAAGCCATTGCACCGGTCTTGATTGCATCATCAATTGACATTACCTCTGTTTGGCGTAAAATATTTTCTCTGATCTTTTCATTCACCATCATTTCAATTTGTTCCAGTTCTTCTTTGCTGACTTTTGAGAAATGTGAGAAATCAAAACGCAAATGATCGGGTGAAACAAGTGATCCTTTTTGCTGCACATGAGTGCCTAAAACTTTTCTAAGTGCTGCATGGAGCAAATGAGTTGAAGTGTGATTGTTCATTATTTCACTGCGTAATCCAACATTAACTTTTGCATTTGCTTCGCTTTCAATTGCTAAAGGAAATCTATTTACGAAATGTATGATGAGTTCATTCTCTTTCTTTGTGTCGAGCACTTCTACTTCTTCTTTGCCAAAAAACAATTTTCCTTTATCGCCAACTTGCCCGCCACTCTCTGCATAAAATGGAGTGCGATCAAGTACGAGTTGAAAGATTTCTTTGTCTTTTGTTTTTTGTTTTCTGTATTTAACCACTAAAGATTTCTCTTCGAGTGAATCGTAGCCGGTGAACTCAATCTTATCTGCTTTCTTTATTTCAGCCCAATCGCTGCTTACCACTTCAGATGCTTTGCGGCTTCTGTCTTTTTGTTTGGTCAGTTCTTCATTAAATCCTTTTTCATCTACAGTCCAGTTTTTTTCCAATGCAATCAAGCGGGTGAGATCAATAGGAAATCCAAAAGTGTCGTACAACTCGAAAGCAGTTTTTCCAACCAACAAATTATTCTTCATCAAACCCTTCTCTTCAATTTGCGAAATACGTTTTAAACCCGATTCCAATGTTTTTAAAAATGCCGACTCCTCCTCTTCAACTACTCTGGAAACAAATGCTTGCTGACTTTTTATTTCGGGAAACACCTCGCCAAATTCATTTCCCAAAATTGAAATCATCTCATATAATATGGGCTCATGAATATTCAGGAATGAATAATAGTACCGAACTGCACGGCGTAAAATTCTGCGAATCACATAGCCGGCTCCTGTGTTTGAAGGCAATTGCCCATCGGCTATAGTAAAACCAATTGCACGAATGTGATCACTCATCACACGCATTGCAATATCAGTCTTTGACCCCTCTCCGGCTCTCCCCGAAGGGGAGAGAGTGCTGTCGCCATATTTTATTCCAGATTTTTTTTCAATGAATTGAATGAGGGGCTGAAAAATATCTGAATCGTAATTTGATTTTTTATTCTGTAGCACGCGAGTTAGTCTTTCGAAACCCATTCCTGTATCAACATGTTTTGAAGGCAGTGGTTTTAATGATCCATCGCTGCTGCGATTGAATTGCATGAAAACCAGGTTCCAGATTTCAATTACTTCGGGATGGCTTGCATTCACCAAAGTTTCTCCATCAACTAATTTTCTATCTCCATCATCTCGTGC
>JBKJNS010000010.1:0-2601 GCA_046593455.1 Chitinophagales bacterium
TGTTTTGTTTCCCTTCATTCTTCTTGCCAGCCAAACTGCAGGAAAAATAAAACCATAGAAGTAGTAAAGGTTAATGAAAATAAATTTTTCAGTGGTAAGCAATTTCTTAAGGGTTGAATAAGTATAACGCCGGTAATGTCCGAGGTAAACATCGTGACCACTCCATAGATTCATAAAAGCAGGAACTGTAATGAAGAAATAATTTTCTCCAACCGCATTTTGTTTTAAGCTTTCAGCATTGCGTGATCATCTTCCAAATGCTCCAATACATCCATCATCACCACCACTGCGTTTTCAATTTTTATTGGAAGGCCTAAAGTTTTTTCAATCTTCTTATTTTTTGTTGCTTCAATTTCTTCATCGCTGTAACCAATGTCAACCAAATATATTTTTGAGATCAATGCAGGAATCATTTCTTCGAGTTCATACATAAAAAACCCGGAGCCTGAGCCAACATCAATTAATGTGAGCGGAGTTTTCTTTTGAGAATAAATTTTCTTTACAAAAGAGGCCAGCGGAACTTTTTTCGATTGATAATACCAATGAGTTTTAGGATCAACACCGCTTTCAAGTTCTTTTAAATCCATACTGTTATTGCTGACCTTGTTGAAACTGTTTTACAATGTTCATGTAATGTTCGGCTGATGCCTTATCACCTTTTTGCTGATAGATCATAGCCATGTAATAATATGCTTGCGGATTATTGGGATTAAGTTTTACTGCCTTGTTTAATTCTGAAAGTGCTTCATCTAGTTTTCCGCTCTGCGCATTTGCAATTGCAAGCACAATCATTCCTTGATCACCATTCGGATAGAGCTGCAAATATTTTAATGCATAACTCGCTGCCTCATCATTCTTTTGCAATTTTAATTTTGTTTGCGCAAGCCACAAAGCAACTTCTTCATTTTGTGGATTGTACTTAAATGCATCTTCAAAATATTTTTCTGCAAGCAGAGAGCTATCTTTTTGCATCGCCTGATAACCGATTAAATCATTTTTATTTCCTCTTTCAATCACGACAGAAAGCGGAACTCCATCTGCTTCATTTTTATAAATTGCTTTTGCCGAAGGCCATGTTCCTGCCTTCAGCATTGAAGGATCAATATTTCGTGAAAAGAAAATTCCGTAATCCCAATCTCTCGCACTGCGGGTTTTAGGATTGCCGGGCGAATTCCATTTTACATAAACCACTTCCAATTTTGCTGTATCATTTCTAAAATACCAGTTCACTGCATCAACAGCATTGGTAGAAAGCAAAACTTTATTTTGTGGTGTTGCATTTTTAAATGCATCAGATTGCTTAAACCAATTGGAAGTTTTTTTAATGCTGTTCATATAATAATCAGTATCGAATTTTCCGTAAGCTCCTTTGATTCCCCCTATGAGTTCGTTGAAGTAACAATAATCATTGGGATGGTTTGCAAATGAAAACCGCACGGGCAAAATAATCCCAATCGTCATTATTGCTGCGGCTGCATATTGCAAATATTTTTGTTTTGGAACTGAAATAAAATAATGCCAGGTGAGTGATGCAAGCACAGCAATTAGCGGTACAATAAAAAGCATTTGCCGCATGCCGTCATACAATCCTGATTTTTGATAAACGGTATATGCCCAAGGGAAAATTGTTGCAAAAATTATCAGCAAAAGGAGCGTGCCGGAAAAATATTTCCTTCCAAAAAAATAAAGCAACCCCGATGCAATTGCAGCAAACAAGACTACGATTGGCGTGGTAACCCAAAGCCATTGAGGAATGTAATTCCATTCGATCTCTGTTGAACTCATCATTTTTCCATCAAATAAAACTTGGATGCCAACAGAAAAATTTGACATTTCTTTTAACGCCGTAAAAGGATTTGAGAGCGGACCTAAAATTCCGTATGGCCAAAAAAGCAAACCGCCGAAATATGCAGCTACACTTACAATCAATAATCTTTTGAAAAGAAAACTTGTTGAGTTGCTTGACGAAATTGCTTTTCTTTTTTCTGCAGAAAGAATATAAGCTCCAATCACAAATGCAAACAGCATCCCGATTAAAATCAAACCACCCACGCGAATGTTAATGGTGAATGCGATTGAGATTGCAGTCAAAGTCCAGGTTCGTAAACTTGGTCGCGGTAATTCTTTCACCAGTTTTGTGAGGTAATAAATGCTCATTACATAACCGAGTGCAAATGGAATGTCTTTGGGGTTGTTCATTGACTGACCAAAAAACTGCGGCCATGTGGCAAGCAGTAGCAAAGCAATAAAACCTGTCATCCAATTGCCAATAGATTTTGCAAGTAATCCTGCAAATAGGATTGCGAGAAATCCTGCCATCGCATTAATAAGATGTCGCATATCATAAGGATCAAAAATTCCGATGTAGCGATTTGCAGCAGCAGAGATCATGTTAAACAAGCCACCATAGATGTATAGATTTTCTTTGTTGCCTACTTTAAGATGCAGACATGAAGTGTCTTTACCAAATGAAGTATAAAAATTTAAAACCTTCTCCCCATAAATCTTCTGATCCAAATCATCACCGGTTATTCCATAATCAAAACTCAAAGTAGTCATGATGATGAAGAGAAGGAGTGAGGTGATAAAGAACAACATTCT
>JBKJNS010000074.1:0-10934 GCA_046593455.1 Chitinophagales bacterium
TAAGTTTTTGGAACAGAACCCCAATGATAGTTTTGTTTTGTATGCATTGGCCACTGAATATGTGAATATGGGTGATGATGAAACAGCACTTTCATTTTACCAAAAAATTATTTCTTCTAATCCCGATTACACAGGGACTTATTATCATTTGGGAAAATTGTATCAGCGCAGAAATGAAAAACAAAAAGCAGAAGAAATTTTTAATGATGGTTTGAAAAGAACTTTGGGAAAAGATGCGCATGCACACAGCGAGTTGCAGGAAGCTTTGAATCAGTCATTGTTTGAGGAAGAAGAAGAAGATTAATATTTTTCTTCTAAAGGAGCAAACACTCTCCATCAACAATTTAACTATTTAACACTTTAACCATTAAGTAAATGAACATTGAATACTTCCGTGAATATTGTTTGAGCAAAAAAGGTGTTTTGGAAGATTTTCCTTTTGATGAAACCACATTGGTTTTTAAAGTGAAAGGAAAATTATTTGCACTCACTTCATTGAACGCTTCACCCGGTCAATGCAATCTCAAATGTGACCCTGAATATGCAGAGGAGTTACGTGAAAAATATGCTTCAATTATTCCCGGCTATCACATGAATAAGAAACACTGGAACTCAGTTATGTGGGATGGTAATGTTACTGATAAATTAATTTTGGAATTAATCGATCACTCTTATGATCTTGTGGTTAAAGGGCTTGCAAAAAATTTAAGAGAAGAATTAAGCAAGCATACCTAATTAATTATTTCTTAATCATCAACTCACCTTTTGCAAGTTGGTTATCGGCATCATCAAAAACATACACGCTGTATTTTCCTGCATCATAGAGTGTAACCTGTTTCGCAACCCAGGAACCGCTTATAGGTTGCTTAATTGTTGACTGATAAATTTCTTTTCCATCTACAACTTTATAAAGATCAAAATTTACAGCAGATAGTTTACTGCCGGCAGCAAGATTAAACAGTAACGTTACAGGGCCGCCATTTTTTGCCACTGCAAATGTTGTATTGGCGTTTATCGCATTTCCCGAAGCATCAGCTTTTTCACAGAAGGTTAGTTTTTGAGCCGATGAAAAATTAGTGGCAATAGACAAAGCAGTAATTAAAGAAACTATTAAAGTCGTTTTCATTTTCATTTGTTTAAATTCCAGTTCAAAGTTAAATTAAATTACTTAAGGAAAAATTGTAAGCGCAGTAAAAAGGATTTTATGATGAACAATTGATTGAAGTGCATGTTATACCTTTACTAAAATTTCATACTATGTATACTAAAACAAATGCCAAACAACAGATTAAATTCTTTTCTCTCCTATTAATTGCAGCAACAACCTCACTTATTTTTTCGTGTGGCAGCGGTGATAATGCAAGTAAAGAAACCAGTGCAGATACTGTCGCTACTGATTCTTACAAGCCTGAATCTGCAACTGCAGTTTATGATGCAGCTAAAATTGATGCTAATGCTCCCGTGATGGAAGTAAAATTGGATGCACTAGGAAATTCGATGGATGTAATGAGTTTCTCAATGCCCGAAATAAGAGTAAAAGCTGGAAGCACTGTTAAAATTTCTTTTAACAATACATCGAAAGATGCTGCGATGAAACATAATTTTTTTATTGTTAAAAACGGAACAATGGAAGCAGTGGCAAATGCTGCATTAAATGCAGGTGCCGATAAAAATTATATACCCGATGATAAAACGAATATTCTTTACACATCAAAAATTCTTGATCCGGGCCAATCAGAAGAACTCGTATTTGCAGCACCACCGGTTGGTGAATATCAATTTGTATGCACCTACCCTGGTCACTGGCAAAAAATGAATGGGAAATTCATTGTAGAGTAAAATAAATTGAGGTTTCAATTGCAAAGAAAAACCGTCCTGAAAATTTTTACAGGCCGGTTTTTTTTCTTTAGCTCTCAGTAAAGAAATCAGGTTGCAACACTTAATCGAATGGGTTCTGCTACAATAGCTTCCTGTAAGCGACGACTCTTAACCTCTTCATTCCGGTTTTTAAGATAATTATAAATCTCTTCCTGAGAACGAACTGGAATCTCATTATTCGAATAATATTGATTAAGCAATTGATGATCTATAATTCTTGCTTTCACATTATCATGCCATTGCATTTCAAAGTAATCTTTAAGTTCTTTTTTAATTGCAAGGTCATAAACCGGGGTTGCCATTTCAACCCTGCTATTCAGGTTTCTGATCATCCAATCAGCGGAAGTAAGATACAATAATTCATTTCCACCATTTTCAAATATCAGTATGCGTGAATGCTCCAGGTATTTATCAACGATGCTTTTTATTTCAAGATGTGGCAATGTTTTTTCCGATATGGGTGCAAATGTGCACGCACCGCGCACGATCATTCGAATTTTAACTCCTGCTTTTGCAGCTTCGTAGAGTTTATCAATCATTCCAAGGTCGGCAACATTATTTAGTTTAATATCAATGCGAGCATGCTTGCCCGCTTTGGCGTTTTCAATTTCATTATTGATCAGTTTTTCCCATCGGCGCCGCATGTTGGTTGGTGACATTACCAGATGTTTATATTCGGGAACCCGATAAGTGTTTTCGAAGAAGTCAAACATCTGCTGCAACTCCTCCATCAGTTTTTCATTACAAGTAAACAAACTGTGATCGGCATAAACTTTTGCAGTGCTCTCATTATAATTTCCGGTGGCAATATTTGCGTATTGCTTAAAAGAACCTTTTTCCTTTCTCGTGATTAAAACAGTTTTACAATGCACCTTTAATCCCCGAATACCGAATATCACCTGTGCACCTTCTTCAATCAACCTGTCACTCCATAAGATGTTATGTTCCTCATCAAAACGTGCCTGCAATTCCATTACCACAAAAACTTTTTTACCATTTCGCACTGCATTGATGAGAGCATTTGCAACCTTAGAATTTTTCGCAAGGCGGTAGAGGGTAATTTTTATTTCAACAACTTTAGGATCAATGGCTGCTTCGCGTAAAAAATCAATAAAGTGATCGAAAGAATGATAGGGGAAATGAAGTAAAATATCTTTCTGTCCGATTGTTTTAATGATGCTTTTATTAGTTTGAAAATCCGGATGCGCAAGTCTGGTTACAGGCGGGTAAAGCAAATTTGTTTTTCCGAATGATGGAAAATTTACAAAGTCTTTAAAATTATGGTAACGTGCGCCAGCCACTAAATTATCGTCGCCCTTTTTAAGGTGCATGCGTTTTAAAATATAATCGAGCAGTTCAGAATTAATGGATGCATCATAAATGAGCCTTACAGGTTTTCCTTTTTTCCGCTGCTTAATCCCCTTGGTAATTTTTTCAGTTACACTTTCATTAAAATCTTCGAGTAAATCCAGTTCAGCATCGCGGGTAAGTTTAACAGTTGATGCCTGAAATGTATCATGCGGAAAAATATAAAAGATGTCTTCAAGGCAATAACGAATCACATCATCGAGAAGGATCACAAAATTTTTTCCTTCAACCATCGGCAAAACCAAAAATCGGGACACTGAATCTGTTGGGATTTCAATGAGTGAATATTTTAGCTTATGC
This sequence comes from Chitinophagales bacterium, assembly GCA_046593455.1. GTDB lineage: Bacteria > Bacteroidota > Bacteroidia > Chitinophagales > UBA10324 > JAJAYG01. The sequence continues at coordinate 3,547 of JBKJNS010000074.1, forward strand.
TCTAACTTGCTGTCACTTAATAATACCGCAAGGTAAATTGCGTGATCTTTTAGGTAAGGAAACTCAATTTGCGAATCGATCATGATAGGTACCAAAGCGCCACGTACCTGATTTTGAAAATAGCTTCTTACGAAAGCACCCTGTGTTGAGGTTAATTGTTTTTCATTAAGAATAAAAATATTCTCCTTCTCTAATTCAGAAAGAAGATCCTGATAGATTGAATTAAACCGGCTCTGCAGTGTTATTACAATATTGAAAATTTCGGCCAATACTTTTTTAGGTGATTGCCCAATTGTTTTCTTAACTTTTTTTACAACTGCCATTCGCTTAAGTGTAGCAACCCTTACTCTAAAAAACTCATCAAGGTTTGAAGAAAAGATTCCCAGAAATTTCAAACGTTCCATTAAAGGAACGGTAACATCAGCTGCTTCTTGCAACACCCTTTCATTAAATGCCAACCAGCTTATCTCACGATTAATGATCTTCATAAATTAATTCCTTTTTGTTATCACCCCAACTTCTTTTTCGGTAAAAATAAGTTTTCCAAAATAGTAACATATTTAATATGCAAATGTTAAGTTAATTTTAATGCACTGCAAACTGTTACTTTGAAACAATTATCCATATTACAAAAATCAGAAATGAACAACCCTTTACTATTCCAAAAATACTTGAAAGAAGGAGAGAAAATACTTTGGACTGGCCAGCCGCAAAGGGGAATAAAAATCCGTGATGCAGATATTATTCTAATTCCGGTAAGCATCATCCTTATAGGGTTTGCTGTAATTCTCGATTATGTTTTAATGAATTATGATTCACCACTTGCATTCAAAGCTCTGGGAGTAATGTTTGCTTTAGGCGGAATATATTCTGGTGGTATCAGATTTATTCTTGATGCATCGCATCGCCGAAAAACATTTTACTGCATTACCAATAAAAGAGTACTGGTGCTAAGCGGAAGTAAGAAGACCCTTAAAACATTGCCTGTTAAAAATATAGATCAGCTTGATAAAACCGAAGAGCGTGATGGTTCGGGGTTTATAATTTTTGGAAACACCAACCCATTGTGGCCATGGCTTTTAGGAAAATTTTATATGTCGGGTGATAGTATTCCGGGGCTTGAAATGTTGCCTGATGTAAATACTGTTTTTGATCTGCTTGAAGATTTGATTAGAGTTGAAATATCTCCAACAATTATTGATCAATTACAATCAGGTAAAAAGCATGAGTTGAATTAAAAAAGGAAGGGGCTTTACGCCCCTCCAATTACTCACTTAAAATTAACCAAACATTTATAACTCGCTTGATGGTCTGGGGAATTGAATGAATACATCATCATCGGGTCTGTCAATAGGTAACTCGCTTAATTTATTATAGCGGCGCATATCGATCCAACGATGGCCCTCAGCAAATAATGAATACCTGCGCTGATTCAGAATTTCATTAGTCAAACTTGCCTGGTCTGTTGCTCCTGTGTAAATACCTAACCCCCCTGCGATTGATCTGATTGTGTTTATTGCAATTACTGCTTCTCCAGAATTACCGTTAAGGTTTTGTGCTTCGGCATAAATCAAAATCAACTCTTCATTTCGAATTATACTAATTGGGTCAACGTTGCTTTGCCAAACATAAACATCATAATCACTTGAGAGGTCATCTTGAAATGCCGGAACATCTCTAAGCGGAGACTTTGATAATCTAAGGTCACCGGCTTCTGCATCAGTAACCCATGAATTTTGAGTACAACGTGCGTTACCACCGGGTGAAGAGTTTAAAGGATAAAACATTGCATTTGCAAGATCACCGCCCGATATGGAATAAACCATTGACGGCCCTGTGCTGAGCGATCCGCTTAAATCAAAAAATGAAGCGTTTAATAAATCAAGCATCAACTGAGGATCTTCACCATGATAAAGCTGAACCCTTGCTGCAAGCGCCCGGTTAAACTTGGCAAAAGTTGCAGGGGTATTAAATTCATCAAAACCATGCGATAACACAAAACGAAACGCATCGCCGCCATTGTTGAGATCAGTATATCCATCATCTAACATTCCCATGATTCGATCAAGTGAACCATGATAATCCAGAAAAGCGCCCAAGTTGTCAGGGTCTTCTTCATCAGAGCGAATACCATTCTCGTATTGCATATTCAGGTTTAAAAGGAGCTGAAGAGCCTGAATAGTTTTTGCAAATCCATTGTATCCGCTCTTCTCTTCTGCAGTTAATGCTGCAGATGTATTTACAACTGCATGCCGAAGAATCCATCCATTACGAACTACTGTATACCTTGCGTTGTAAGGATTTACCGTGTAGTAAGTATTATTATCAAGTGTTGCTTCTGCTTTTCCTAAAAGATCGGAAGTAAAGCGGGGATCGGCTCCAGAGAAACGATAAAAGTCTCTTCCGATTACGCCTACACCATCAAGATAAGTATCGAAGTAGCTGCGCATTTCTGCTTCCATTCCCGTAACAAGATTATTTAACTCATCAATTGTTGCGTTGGCTTCAATTGCTTGTTGCGAAGGATTATTTGGATCAATTTGATCATCTATTGTACAGGAAGAAATTCCTGCAACAACCATTGCTGCAACACTTGCTGCAACAAAGAATGATTTTATGTTTATAGTTTTCATAAGTTTTCTTTTTTGCTGGTTAGAAATTAAGAGTTGCTGTAAAATAATATGACTTCGATGATGGGTAAGGTGTTACTTCTACCCCATTGGAAATTCCATTGGAACCAAAGTTAGAAACTTCAGGGTCGTAACTGTGATACTTAAACCAACTGAAAGGCTTATAAGCAGAAATACCAAGTTGAATGCTTCTGATAAAACCGTTGGTTCCTTCGCTCAGGTTATCAATTGTATAGTATAAACCGATCTCACGAATTCTAACATATCCTGCATCTTCGACCCAAGGTTGTGCTGAAGTTCCAAGTAATGAAAGTCTGTAATCTCCGTTTGAAAGAGTTCCGCTTGGATCAAGGTCGGTTGCATCATAATCGTAGCTGGTTCCAAAAATATCAGTAAGCAAAGAAGATAGATTGATATTATCTCCACCTTTTTTCCAATGCAATAAAATTGAAAACTGCCAGTTCTTCCATTTCAAATCTTCCTGAAATGAAATCTGAAAGTCGGGTTCATAATCTCCCCAAACAACTAAGCCATCTCCATTGGTATCTAAACTATCTGCACCGATTCCTACAATTTGAGTTGCACTCTGTCCTTGTTCAATTCTGTAAGTTCCGAGGGTTGCTCCAAATCCACCAGTGTTATATGCAGGAATATCGAGGCGTGTAATTTCTGATCTGTTCAACCAGAAATTAGTTTGATTGAACCATGAGAAATCTTTTGTCTTAACGATTTCAATGCCTAACCCAATCTCTATTCCTGTATTCTTTAAGTCGGCACCATTAATCCATTTTGAACCATAGCCACTCGAGCCCGGTGTTTGAGCAATCAATAGCAGATCGGTTACGTTTTTAATGTAATAGGTGAAATCGAAATTTATTTTATTGTCAAGAAATCCAAGATCGAAGCCTGTCTCTAATTCCGCTTGTCTTTCAGGTCCTATTTCAGAATTTCCTGCCTGTGCATTTATTATTGAACCTGCAGTTCCATCGATGAGCGTACTGTTGAGCGATGTGTATTTAGATTCTGCAGGAGGGAAATTACTCGACTGACCATAAGCCACACGCAATTTGAAAGTATTCCATTTTTCGATTGACCAGAAATTCATTTCAGAAATATTTAAAGCCAGATTTGCTTTTGGGTAGAAATACAATTTGTTTGCATCACTGTTATTGGATGATTTATCGGCTCGAAAACCAAGTGAAGCAATTACCATATCCTTGAAATTTACTTCCTCTTGTGCAAAGCCGCCAAGGTCGAGCTGATCACTTACAAATTGATCAGTTACAACTGCTCCCGATTGGTCAACATTTGTTTGGGTACCTATCATTTGAGTTGCGGTAACAATTATTGTGTTGCGCTTAAAACTCTGACGGGTTAACCCCCCGGTGGTAGTCAGGTTCAAGTTCTTGCCGGCAGGATAAAATGAATAAACCAGAAAAGCTGATTCATTATTATTAAAAACATTAGTGCTGCCTTGAATTGATGCACCATTAGTTCCATTACCATCTTTCTCAAATTGTAATTCCCTTGGGAAAATTGCTGTAGTTGCATAGTTGAATGCATCCATACCGCCACTCATTACTAACTTAACTGAATGCTGATCGTTCGTTAACAACTTTATGGTTGCTGATGCGCCACCAATAAATCGGTTCGTTAATTCATTGTTGGTAATTAATGCACTTGTTTGTAAAAAGTTAGACGCCGAATAATTGTTGTTTGGATAATTGCCTTCAGCATCGGGATGTAACTCTGCCCATGGAGGTGTAGCAGCATAAGAAATTCCCATCGTAGTAGAAGTATTATCATTATTAAAGAATCCACGATCGGCTGATGTTCGCAAGAAATTATTGTACATTGAAACATCAATTCTCTTGTTTACCTGATGGGTTACATTTAATCTCAATCCGGTTTTTGTATAGCCGGTGTTGTTCACAATGCCATCTTCATTTCGGTGCGACATGCTGGTATAAAAAGTTGTTCTTTCATTTCCACCACCTACTGAAAGTCTGGAATCAGAAACAAAACCAGTGTTGCCATAAAGTTCATCTTCATAATTATAATATTGACCATCTGCAACTGCTGCATTGTAAACAGCAACTTCATCAGGTCCGTAATAACTTTCAACTTTGGTTGGATCCCATTCTCTTAATCCAAGCGGATGACTAATTGAATTTACTCCAAGTGACTGAGTGAAACTGATGTTTGCCCCGCCTTTGCTTTGCTTTCCTTTCTTGGTAGTAATAATTACCACACCGCCCGCAGCACGCGAACCGTACAAAGCTGCAGCAGAAGCACCTTTCAATATTTCTACATTCTCAATATCTCCCGGATCAATATCTGCAATGCGGTTTGATGGGTTATCCTGATCATACTGCGCCGTGCTTCCGCCTCCCGCTGCATCTGATACTACGTTCAATCCTGCAGCAATGCTCGAATTGTCAACATAAACACCATCAATAATAAACAGTGGTTGAGCAGGCGCATTGATAGAAGTAACTCCGCGTAATCTAAAAGTCATTCCACCACCGGGTGCACCTGAGTTGGAAGAAATTTGTGCTCCGGTAAATTTGCCGGAGAGCGCACCATCAAAAGTTGACTGAGGAGTAATACCGGTAAGGTCTTTTGAAGAAATGGATGCAACATTATTTGCAGCATTCTTTCTTTTTACAGTTGTTGCAAGACCCGAAACAACTACTTCATCTAACTCTGAAGTTGTTTCTTCAAGAGAAATATTTAATGAAGAGCTTGCTCCGCTAACTTGTTTCTCCTGCGCTCTGAAACCGACGTATGAAAAAACAATGGTGGCTGAAGATCCACTGATGTTTAATGTATACATACCGTCAACATCAGTGGTAGTTCCGTTGTTGGTATTTTTTACAGCTACCGTAACGCCTGTAAGAGGTTCTCCTCCGGCATTGGTAACTTTTCCTGAAACATCGTACTGTGCAAATGCAATTCCCCAAGAGGAACAAAGCACCATCAGCAGCATGCATAATTTTTGGAATTTTGATTTCATAAGTGTGTGATTTAGTGAAACAAGTGTAAACAAATATTTAATAAAAAGATAATGCTTTGTAAAAAAGTTTTCATCATTAGTGATCATTAAGTGTGGATATCAAATAACCCATACTGGAAATTATTATATCAATTAATAGAAAGATCAGTTTCATTTTAATTCCATCACCACATCTTTGCATTGAATGATTGGCGGAAAACTCCTTAACTAAAATCTTATTTTGAATGAATCATCTTAATTTTCATTTAGAAAGTTTCACCATTCGTGTCTATGGAATTTTAATGGATGATGAAAAAGGAATTTTGATCTCAGATGAATTTGAACAAGGGAAATATTTTACCAAATTTCCCGGTGGTGGATTAGAATTAGGGGAAGGAATAACAGATTGTTTGATTCGTGAGTGGAAGGAAGAACTCGGGGTTTTAGTTGAAGTGCTCGACCACTTTTACACAACGGATTTTTTTCAGCGCTCTTCATTTCACTCTAACAAACAGTTGATCAGTGTTTATTATTTTGTAAAAGTGCTTGAAGAATTAAAAGTAAAAATCAGTGACTATGCTTTTGATTTACCTGCAGGTGTCAATGGTTCGCAATCATTCAGGTGGATTTCATTAAAAGAATTTTCTGATCATCTATTTACTTTTGAAATTGATAAGGTGGTGGCAAGAAAATTAATGGGAGCATTTAAAAGTTGAATTGCACGTTCATCTTTTTTTTATGCGCTTCTCTTCAAACTCAACTGGAGTAAAAAAACTGCCGCGGAGTTTCGTGAATAACCTACATTAAAATTATTTCTCCCGGTTTTCATTTCCTTACCTTACACTTTTAAAATTTTAAATCTATGCTGCACGAAGAAAGAACTTCTAAAATGGCCATGCTGATTGATGGCGACAATGCACAACCCAAATTGCTCGACTTAATTTTTTCAGAGGCATCTAAATATGGAAAGGTGACTATCCGCCGCATCTATGGCGACTGGACACAACAAACAATGAACACCTGGAAAACTTTACTCAATGATTTTGCAATAAGTCCTATTCAAAAATTTTCTTACACCACCGGAAAAAATTCTACCGACAGCGCTCTCATAATTGATGCAATGGATATTCTGCATGATGAATTGGTAGATGGTTTTTGCATTGTAAGCAGTGATAGTGATTACACTGGTCTTGCGCGCCGCATTCGCGAAGAAGGAATTTTTGTTTTGGGAATTGGTGAAAAGAAAACTCCGAAAGCTTTTGTGAGCGCCTGCGACAGTTTTACTTTTTGCGAAACTTTGATTGCAGTAGAAGAAGAAGTGGAAGAAAAAAAGAAACCCGAGTCGAAGCGTGATATCAAACATGTGGTGTTGCATACTTCAATTCCAAAAGTTGATCTTCCAACGCTTGCAAAAGCTTTTAACATGGTGATGAATGATAATGAAACCGCTTACCTCGCCGAGTTAGGTTCGGGTTTGCGCAAACTTGATCCAAGTTTTGATCACCGCACTTATGGTTTTAAATCATTGGCCGATCTTCTGCGCTCACTCAATAATAAATATGAGTTGCTATCAAAAGAAATTAATGGGGTTAAGGTTTACCTTGTTAAAAAGAAGTGAGGTGAGAATTGACAATGGACAATTGACAATGGAGAATTGTTCCGAAGGAATCCCTTCGGGAAAAGTTGTTCCATAGGAATCCCTTCGGGGAAAATTAAAAATTCTTGGCTTCATTAAAAAAGGAAAATTTTTTTATTCCTCTTTC